>JAUWRE010000087.1 GCA_030610725.1 Candidatus Aerophobota bacterium
TCTCCCTTCTTTATTTTTCCTTCTCTCACCGCTTGATCTAAAGCTACGGCAACAGAAGCTGCCGACATATTTCCGCATTGGTCCAGATTTATACAGACTTTATTTTTATCCAGGCCTATCCGCTTAGCAACCGGATTTATAATACGAATATTAGCCTGGTGGGGAATAAAAAAATCAATCTCATTATAAGTAAGCCCGCCTTTTTTCAGGGAGATATCTATTGCCTGAATCATCGCTTTGACCGCTCTTTTAAATAACCCATTCCCCCTCATTTTCATATAGTGCTGCCTATCTCTTACCGTTTCCTGACTTGCCGGAAGCCGAGAGCCCCCTGCCGGAACTCCCACCAAGTCTGCTCCTGTTCCATCGGCTCCTAGATAGCTGGAAATTATCCCGCTACTATCGAAAGATGGTTGCAAAACTGCTGCCCCTGCTCCATCAGCGAAAATAATACAGGTACTTCTGTCCTTCCAGTCGATGATTTTTGAAAGAGCTTCAGCTGCTACCACTAAAATATTATCATACATTCCCGTAGCAATAAACTGGCTTCCGATGCTAATTCCGTAAAGAAAACCAGAACAGGCAGCTTCCAGGTCAAAGGATGCTACTCCTTTCGCTCCTAATTTTTCCTGAAGAATACAGGCTGTGGCAGGGAAAATCATATCAGGAGTGATAGTAGCCACAATAATCATATCCAGTTCTTCAGCTTTAACCTGGGCAGCTTGCATTGCTTTCCTGGAAGCTTCATAAGCTAAATCTGAAGATGCCTGGTCTTGAGCAACAATTCGCCGTTCCTTGATTCCGGTGCGAGTCCTTATCCACTCATCCGATGTATCTATCATTTTCTCTAAATCAGCATTAGTCAGGACTTTTTCGGGAAGATAGGAGCCTGTCCCTGCTATCTTAGTTTTCCTCATTTTCATCATTCTCCTTAACCTTTACCCAGAACTCTCTCAATATGTTGATTTATCTTCTCATTAGCAAATTCAAAACTGGCAAGAATGGCATTTTTAACAGCTTTACTTGAAGAAGCAGCATGAGCTATCACGCATATTCCCTTGATTCCTAAGAGAGGCACCCCTCCATACTCAGCATAATCAAGGTCCTTTTTTACCTGGTCAAATAATCTTCTGGATAAAACACTGCCTATCTCTGGTAAACTCTTCTCCATCTCTTTGCCAATTATAGTAAGAGTGGTTTTAGCAAAACCTTCAGCAAACTTCAGAATTATATTGCCCACAAATCCATCGCATACAACTACCTCCACAGCCCCACCGGTAATATCTCTTCCTTCTATATTGCCAACAAAGTTTAAGGAAGACTCTTGAAGAAGTTTAGAGGTCTGAATAACTAAATGGTTGCCTTTGTTATCTTCTTCTCCAATACTTAACAAACCTACTCGTGGCCTTCTTTTTTTGAGAACCTTTTGGGCGTATATACTTCCCATAAAGGCAAATTGAAGAAGGTGGTAAGATTTGCAATCTACATTAGCCCCCACATCTAATATAATTACCCGTTTGCCATTCAAAGTTGGAAAAATAACAGCCAGACAAGGACGTTTCACTCCCTTTAGTTTTCCCAATTTGAGTAGACTGGTTGCCATTACTGCTCCTGTATTACCAGCACTTACCAGAGCCTCTGCCTTCTCCTTTTTAAGTAGGTCTAAAGCCACAGCTATAGAGGAGCCTTTTTTCGTCTTTGCCGCAATGCTCGGTGAGTCTTTCATGTCAATAACCTCGGAAGCATGAATTATAGAAAAGGGCATTCTCTTATGACCATAACGGGCAAGCTTATTCTCAATCCTCTTTTTGTTTCCTACCAATATCACTTCGATTTGAGAATTGCTCTCTACTGCCTTTTCAGCCCCTTCTATGACCATACCTATGCCCTTCTCCACTCCCATGGCGTCCAGAGCTATGCGCATAATTAGCCTTTTTCCTTCTTCTTTTCCTTTTCCTTTTTAGTTTGGATTATTACCGCCTGCTTTCCCTTATAATAGCCACATTCAGGACAGGCAAAATGGGACAAGATGGAAGCTTTACACTGAGGACAATAACCAATAGAAGGGGAAGAGAGCTTCTGTTGACTTTGTCTGCTTCTCTGACGCGACTTGGAACGTTTCTTCTTAGGAACACCCATCCTAACCTCCTTGTTATTCGTATCTCGTGAATCGTATCTCACTCTCTTGTTTTTTTAACTATTCCCATTCACGATTTCCGTTCTTATATTGAAAAAAATTCTACTACATTAACCGCCTGTTGTCAAAACCATAGACTTATGTCTATTCTAAAATTATTCGAGCATCAAGTGCGTAAATCTTTTCTGGATAGAGACAAACTGGATTTATATCCAGTTGCCCAATTTGAGGAAAATCAATGGCTAATCGTGAAGTATTAGCGATAGCCTTACTTAATGAATTGAAATCAACAGGTTTCTCCCCCCTCACTCCTTGAAGAATGGCCAGTCCCTTTATTTCATCAATCATTTCTCGTGCCTCTTCCCTGTCTATAGGAGCAACCCTGAATACTACATCCTTAAAGACTTCTACAAGAATACCCCCTAAACCAAACATCACAACTGGCCCAAACTGTTTGTCTTTCACTACTCCAATAATGACTTCCCGACCGGGTGGAACCATCTTCTGTACATATATACCCTCAACTTTTGCCTTAGGATTATATTTTCTGGCATTCTCCACTATTCTGTGGAAAGCCTCTCTCACCTTTTCCTTTTTGTCAATATTTGTTATTACTCCCCCTGCATCAGACTTATGAATAATCTGGGGTGAAATTACTTTTAGAACCACTGGGAAACCTAATTCTTGAGCACATTTTACTGCCTTTTCCACATTCTTAGCAACACAAGCGGGAGGAATAGGAATACCATAAGAAGCCAGGAGCTTCCCGGAGATTGATTCGGAAAGAAACTTCCTTCCTTCTTTCTTGAACTGTTCTATTTCATTTAGTATATCTTCCCTGTTCACGCTTGTCTCCTTGGACAAATATTGAGCCTTACCATATACCACCACTGAGCATGCCAAAAATCAAAACTAGTGAACCATAAATAAGTTAGTAAACGGTCGCAGGGCTTGATTAACGATTCACGATTCACCAAATACGATTCACTAGATGCTTCTCCTCCTATAATGCCTCCTATGCTCCATCAAAACCCACATTGCCCTGGCTGCCCTATCCACATCATCATAATTGGGAATACCGTGCTCTTCTAAATATTTGATACTAGCTTCACTAATTACTCCACCCATAAATGCACCAATAATTGGTTTCTTATATTTTTTTTGTACCTCAACCAAAATTCCTGCATTTCTCAGGGGTTGAGTTGATGTTTGTACAGCTTGAATTACTATGGCCCCATCATAAACTTCAGAGCCCATCACCGCTTCTAAAGCAACTTCATATCTTTCTGGACCAGCATCCCCCACTAAATCCAGGGGATTTCCTCTACTCCAGGCAGGATGCATTTTGCCACTTTTATCAAGCTTTTCTATCAATTGCCGGGGAAGAGCGGGCAATTCTATAGCCAGTTCCTCGCAATAGTCAGCACACATTACACCACTACCACCACCATTAGTAACAATCGCCAACCGATTACCTTTAGCCAGAGGCTGATAAGCCAATGCCCTTGCCATATCAAACATCTGGGTTAGCGTATCAGCCATAATAACTCCCGACTGTTTAAAAACCCCTTTATAAATTTGATAAGAGCCAGCCAGTGAGCCTGTATGAGAACCAACCGCTCTACTGCCGGTGGCTGTTCTACCTGCTTTTAAGGCCACAATAGGTTTAATAGGAGTAACTTTTTTAGCCATTTCCAGAAAATACCTTCCATCACTAAATCCTTCCACATAAAGAGTAATTACCTTTGTATAAGGGTCTTTGGCTGCCCAGGCTATAAAATCAGGAGCATCCAAATCGGACTTATTGCCATAACTTATCATAGCACTGAAGCCATAATTATCTTTAACTGACCAATCTATAACACTATCCAGCAAAGCTCCTGACTGGCTTATGAAAGCCACCTTACCTGAAAAAGGAAGAAAAGGAGCAAAACTAGCATTTAGGTGTTGGGGAGGATAGAGTATTCCCAGGCAATTAGGGCCTAGTATTCTTATTCCGGCTTTTTTAGCTATTCCCAGGAATTCTTCTTGTAACTTTCTACCTTTTGAGTCAGCTTCACCAAAACCAGCAGAAATAATACTGACTCCTTTGACTTTCTTCATCGCGCAATCCTGCATTACCTGAGGAACGAGCCTGGCTGGAAGACAGATTATGGCCAGATCAACTCTTTCTGAAATATCAGTGATTCTAGGATAACACTTGAGACCCAAAATATGTTCGGCTTTAGGGTTAATGGGAAAAATTTTTCCGGTAAATCCCTTAAGGTGGGGCAAGGAAAATACTCCTCCTTCCCGTAAATTCTTGAGTACTTGATAGCCAATTTTTTCCGGATGGCTAGAAGCCCCAATTACGGCCACTCCCTTCGGTTCAAAAAAACATCGGAGTTCTGAATGTGTCTTCTCTAAATCAATTTGCATTCTACTTTCCTCACTTAAATAACTCTAACCTTGATTTGGTAATTTTCACTGGTCATATGAGAAAATAGCGCCTCTAAACTCAAAAGCGCGTCGAGTATATCTTGAGATTGCTTCGCTCACTCTGTTCGCTCGCAATGACAAACGGGAAAGCTCGCCCTTATCTGTCATTGCCAGTCTGCCGAAGGTAGAGGCGACAATCTCTCAGTTGAACTTCTCTTGAAGTCTCTTCTTCACCGAGTCGGGAATCAAGCTGGGCGTATCTCCCCCTAATTTGATAATCTCTTTGATTATACTGGAGGAAAGATAGGAATAACTCTGGCGGGTCATAAGATAAACAGTTTCAATCCGCGGGTTAAGCTTTCTATTCATCAGGTCCATTTGAAACTCATATTCAAAATCGGAAAGAGCTCTCAACCCTCTGACTATGAAACGAGCTCCCTTCTTCTCCGCATAGCGAACAAGTAAACCTCGAAAACTCTCCACCTCCATCCCGGGAGAATCACTAACGATTTCCTTTATCATTTCAACTCTTTCTGAAGCTGTAAACAAAAAGGGCTTCAATGGATTATCGTTGACAGCAATAACTATCTTATCGAACAGAAACTTGATTCTCTTTATAATATCCAGATGCCCATTGGTAATAGGATCAAAACTACCCGGATAAATAGCAATTTTAGCCATTGAAGTAATCCTCCAGAATCTGTTTATGATCAAAAGCCATATGGGAAGGAAGAGTGTTTCTTTTCAATATTTTAAGTTCTTGTGCGTCGTCGGCTGCCCTTGCCTCTCCTTCCCCCTTACCTATAAAAACAGTAGTAATAGTGTGGAAACGGGGGTCTCGAGCAGGGTCTGAATAAGTATGAAACTGTCTTAATTCTTTTACTTGTAGATTTGTTTCTTCTTTTATTTCTCTTCTGGCAGCCTCCTCCAGAGATTCTCTATATTCAACAAATCCTCC
>JAUWRE010000144.1 GCA_030610725.1 Candidatus Aerophobota bacterium
TAAAGATGATTTTGAACTACCCTTTAGCCTGGGAGATTACAGAAAGGCAACTAGTGAAATTCATCAAGAAAATTTGATAAAACTTAATTTAAGAAACTATCTTTATTCTGGGAAACTTGGACTTTTTTCAGGGGAAGTGAAAGCCAATTATGATTTAACTAAAGAAAGAGAAAGACTTTCTCCTGTGGAGGTAAAGTTTCATTTAACTCCTCCTTTACCTTACACAGAATATCTTGATCTCCATTTTGTCTATAATCTTTATAGAAAAGAATATGAGGAAATAAAGAGCAGTTTAGGCTTGAAAGGCAATCAGTGGAATCTAAATGTAGGAATGAAGCGATATCCTCAACAGGATCTGACAGATATCACTGCTCAAGGGGGGTTTAGTGTAGGGGAAAAATGGGAAATATCCGCCTATCTTCGTTATGCTTGGGAGAAAAAGAGCATAGAAGAGGAAGCATACTCTCTCTGGCGAGACTTTCATGATTTTACAATTAGATTGTTCTTAAAGAATAAACCAGAGAAGGAGTATTGGATCGCTTTCAATATAAAAGCTTTTCCTGGCCGTGGGTTCAAATATCATCCTGAACGTGAACTATTGGAATACCAATAGTTCCGTATATCGTATATGGTATGTAGTATATCGCAAGAAAAACCTTAAGACGTATGCCGCAATAGGGCATATGAGATACGAATTATTAATTGGATCAGAAACTCAACTGGTGATTTCAAAAGGACTAAAATATGTAAACAAAGAAGAAATTGAAAAAATTGACGAAAAGTTGGATCGTTTGCCAAAGATGATGACAGTTTTGATGGTCAAGCTCAAGTAGCAATATACTATATACGAAATACGAGGACGGAGGAGAAAATGAGAGTTTTGGTAATAGGAGGGGGAGGAAGAGAGCATGTGTTGTGTTGGAAATTGCGGCAGAGCTCCCGAGTGGAGAAAATCTATGCTGTTCCTGGGAATGCAGGCATGGCAGAGGTTGCTGAGTGCGAGAAAATTGAGTATGAGAATAATTTTTTTTCCCTTGGCCGTTTGATTGATAAAGAAAAGATAGATTTTGTTATAGTAGGTCCGGAGGTTCCTTTGGTTAATGGAATAGCAGACTATCTTGAGAAAAAGAAAGTAGCTGTTTTTGGCCCTTCAAAAAAGGCTGCTTTGTTGGAAGGGAGTAAAGTATTCGCTAAGAAATTTATGAAGAAATACGGTATCCCTACGGCCGATTTTGAGATTTTCACTGATTTAACTAAGGCTATCTCTTATATAAAAAAAGAGGGTCCAAGGGTGATCAAGGTAGATGGTCTGGCTGCTGGTAAGGGAGTTTTTTTACCGAACACGAAGGAAGAAGCTATAGAAGCCATAGAGTTAGCTATGGAGAAGGGAGTTTTTGGGGAGGCTGGCAAAAGAATAGTAATAGAAGAAAAACTTAAGGGAAGAGAGCTCTCTTTTATTGTTATTACTGATGGAAAGAGTATTAAACCATTGGTTTCCAGTAGGGATTATAAACCCATTTATGAGAGAGGTAAAGGTCCTAATACAGGGGGGATGGGAGCTTATTCTCCTGCTTTTATTCCTTTTTCATTGTATAAAAAGATAATGAAGCAGATAATAATTCCTACTCTAGAAGGAATGAAAAAGGAGAAAAGAGAGTTTAGAGGAGTTTTGTATGCTGGGTTGATGATTGAGAACGGAAACCCTAAAGTCTTAGAGTATAACGTTCGCTTAGGAGACCCAGAGACCCAGGTAATTCTTCCTCGCCTGAAGAATGATTTGCTGGATGTCCTTTTGGCAGCAAGAGAAGGAACTCTGGACAGGATAAATCTTAGATGGCACTCCCAGGCAGCAGTCTGTGTAGTTCTTGCCTCGGGCGGTTATCCGGGTTCCTACGAAAAGGGTAAGTCTATTATGGGTCTAGAGAAATTATTCTCTCTGAATAATGTATTTCCTTTTTGTGCTGGAGTGAAAAGAGAAGACAATTCTTTGATAACTGATGGAGGCAGGGTAGTGGGGATTACAGCTATGGGGGATAATCTTAATAAAGCAGCACAACAAGCCTATCGAGCTATAGACAAGGTTCGTTTTGAAGGAATGTATTATCGCCGAGACATAGGCAAAAAGAGAGCGGATAGCGTATAGTCGAAATCTAAGACCATAGCGTAAAACTCAAAATCAGGTCAATACTCTTTGGCAAGGTCTACTTACATGCCTGCCGAAGGATATTTTCTGAAGAAGCCTTATGTAGTGGTGAGTGGTTAATTGGTGAGTAGTGAGTAATGCCCCTCTCCCCCATGGGGAGAGGATTGAGGTGAGGGGAACTAACCATTTAACCAATTAACAAATTAACCAACAACAGTGACAGAGAGGAATCGTCCTGAGGTTCTTCTTGACAAAAAAGTCTATTATAATAATATTAAGCATGTTTCAGAACAGAACAAATAAGCTGATATCTCAGTGTACAAAATCTAAGTAAAGGAGGTCTGATTCCGGAGAAGGAGTAGGGCTATCCTCTGCGGGAAAAACAAAAAGATGATTGAGTTCTTAATTAAGGGTGGCCCTCTAATGATTCCGCTAGGGGTGTGTTCTGTACTAGTGCTGGCTATTGTCATTGAGAAATTCATAGGTATGGGTGCTATGGAGAGAAAAGCAAACAAATTCATTGAAAAAGCGCAGGGAATTCTGAAAAGCAACGAGGAAAGGAAAATAGATAAAGTCTTCGCTTTATGTGAGATGAGCTCTTCTCCTCCTGCTCGCATTCTTCAAGCAGGAATCAAAAAGATAAGTCAAGGGAGAGGAGAAATTAAAGAGGCGGTGATAGATGCTGGCTCTTTAGAGGTACCCTATCTGGGAAGATATTTGAGAATTCTTGGGACTGTTGTTACTATTAGTCCTCTTTTGGGATTGTTGGGTACAGTCAGAGGAATGATAAGGGCTTTTAACGTGGTTGCTGTTCAGGGAGTAGGTGAACCAGGAGCCCTGGCAGCAGGAATATCTGAGGCACTTTATACTACAGCCTTCGGTCTCGGTATAGCTATACCAGCCCTGGTGTTCTATAATTATTTTACTCATAGGACAGACAGGCTTGTTAGAAAATTAGAGAGTTCTTCTGGTGAATTTATAGAACTGCTAATAGGGAGGTAAAAATGCGTTTTCGTCGTGCTGTTGAACGAAGAGAAGCAGCTTTTGATCTAATGCCCCTTATTGATGTAGTTTTCTTACTGATCATATTCTTCATGCTTACCACTAGTTTTCGGACGATTTTTCAAGGTATAAAAGTAGATTTGCCTACTACCACTACTACACAGGAAAAAATAGAGCAGAATATTATCATCACTATTACTAAAGACAATGTTCTTTACCTTGATAAAACCCGGGTGACAGCTTCAAATCTGGTTTCTCTTTTGAAGCAGAAATTGGGAGGGAAAAAGGGCCTGGTTATGGTCAATGCAGATAAGCTAGTTCGACACGGCAAAGTAGTAGAGATAATGGATTTGGCTAAACAAGGAGGAGCGGATAGAGTGGGAATTCTTACTTCTTATATAAAGGTGGTGGAATGAAGTGAATGAAAAGAGACGATTTAAACTTATTCTTTTGACTTCCCTTGCTGCTCATTTTCTCTTTATTCTTTTCTTTCCTGCTTTGGGATTTTCTATTAAGCCTCCCTTAGAATATGTGGAAGTTTCTCTGGTCAAGCCTCAACCTACCCCGGCTCCTAAGCCGGTAGTTAAGAAAGCTCCTGCCAAGCAGCCAGCTCCTGAGCCAGTCGAGAAAAAAGTGGTTGCTGTGGTGAAGAAAGAGGAAAAACCTGCTTCCGTCGAGTTGACTCCCCCTGCCAAAAAGGAAGCAGAGCAACCCAAAGAGGTGATTCCTGAGGCAAGTGAGGTGACTCCTGTAGTAAAAAAGAGTATAGAACCGGTTCTTCCGGAAGTCTCTCCGGTGAAAATATCTTCCCAACCGGCTCAAAAGCTTCCTGTTATACCTCCTCAGGTGTCTATAAAAAGTGAGATAGAAGTTCCTATTGTTGAACAAAGCTTAGAACCAACTCTG
>JAUWRE010000019.1 GCA_030610725.1 Candidatus Aerophobota bacterium
GATATTCCTACTTATCAGGGTATCGACTTTACCCTTATGGGGCTAAGGGGAGTAATTGCTCCTTTTCTGGGAGTACTCCTGATGCATTGGATAGGTATGGAATCCATATTTATTATTAGTTTCTGCCTGACCATTATTTCTTCTCTGGCCATGTTTTTATCGAACCGCTACTACTTTTCAAAGCTTCTTCCTTCCCTTTCTTCGTCTACTCTTAATCACCCTGGCTGATTTACGGCGATAAGTAGCTTTCTTTCGGTTAGATATATGTTTTTTTCCGTATTGAGACATTATCTTTTCTTTCTCCTTTCTCCAAGTTCATAGTATAGGAATCTTCTTTTTGGACGCTGATAAATACAGATCATTTAAGAATTAAGTGCCAAAAGTAACCAAAGAATCATTAAAATTTTTAGAAATTGAATTTTCACTAAGCCTTAGTTTTGAGCCAGAAGTTATAGGAATTTCCTTTTTGGACATAGAACTGCGAAAATCTGCGTCCTAATTGACTTGTTTGATCCAAGAAGTGGCGGTCTTGTCGATGCCAAAATCGAGGATGTGGGAATAGTTGCCAGTCTATTCTATGAAGTCATCAGCCGCTGCTAGGGAGTTGAAACTTGCTGGCATAAATGAACAGGTTTCCAATATGGAGATATCGAACCACAAGCAGTGAGTCGGGGGAGTTATTATGTCCGTAATAGGACTTGATCTTGGTACTACTGTATGCAAGGCCTCTTTGTTTGATGAAAAGGGTAATCCTGTGTTGTTGGAACACAAGGAATACTCTGTAGTAAGTCCCCATCCAGGTTGGGCCGAACAGGATCCCATAGAAGTATGGAATACAGTGAAGGATGTGCTAAAAGGGATTGTTGTTCGGGCCGGCAAATATTCAATTCCGGAGGCTATTTGTATTTCTGCGCAAGGAGAGGCAGTGGTGTTTTTGGATCGAAATCTGAAGCCAGTACGAAGGAACATATTGGGAATGGATATGCGCTCATTGAGTCAAGTTGAGAAGCTAAAAGAAGAATTTGGCGAGAGTTGGCTCTATGAATTGAGCGGAGTTCCTGCTCATCCGATAACTACTTCAGCCAAAATACTCTGGGTTAAGGAAGAAGAGTTAGATGTTTTTCGGCAAATCAGTTACTTCCTTTGCTATGAGGATTTTATCCTTTTGAAGCTAGGAGGGATAGCCGCTATTGACTACTCTCTAGCCTGCCGTACTATGATGTTTGACATGGGGAAAAAAGAATGGTCTGGGAAGGTTCTTGATTATTTGGAGATCGATTCTGACAATTTGGCAAATATTCATCCGTCAGGAGAAATCGTGGGAGAGATGTCTGCAAGGATAGCCAGGGAGATTGGTTTACCCTCCCACACAAAGCTAGTAACGGGAGGACATGATGTTACCTGTGCAGCTTTGGGAGCAGGTTCTATTCGAGAGGGAATAGCTGCGGACATTCTGGGGACTGCTGAGATATTTGGCGTTACCCTGGAAAGTCGCAAAACAGCTTTAGACATTAAACCTAGCCATTTTGCATGCTACTGTCATGTGGTGCCCGGCAGATTCTGGTTGATGAGTCTGAATCAGACTTGTGGATTATTGCTCAAATGGTATAGAGACACCTTTGGCCAGAAAGAAACAGAAGAAGCTAAGAAGAGAGGAGAAGATTCTTTCAGTTTCATTATCAATCAAGCCAAAAGAAGTCCAGCCAATGCAGTAATTCTCCCCCATCTGGTCGGAAGTGGTACTCCCTGGATAGATGCCGAATCTCAGGGAGCAATTTTGGGATTAACTATCAATACCGACAAATCTGATATCATCAGAGCTATTTTAGAAGCCCCAGCCTATGAACAAAAGGTAAACCTAGATTTTTTTAAGAGGTTTAGCTTACCCATAAAAGAAATAAGAGCAACAGGGGGAGGAACAAAATCCAAAATCTGGCTTCAGATAAGGGCGGATATTCTGAATGAAACCATTACTACTGTCCATACTAATGAGGCTTCTTGTTTGGGTGCTGCGATTCTTGCTCAATATGCATTGGGTAAATATTCTTCTCTGGAAGAGGCTGTTGATCAAATGGTTAGGGTCAAGATCAGGATTTTTCCAAAGAGGACCTATAGAGATGATTACGAGCTAAGATATAAGGTTTTCACTAAGATATATCCAGCCTTAAAGCAGATTAATCATTTAATGTCTGCCATACAACAAGCAAGGAGGTAGTAGCTTGGAACATATATACAGGAGTTTACAGGATCTAGAGAAAAAGGGAGAATATGTTAAGGTAGGCCTGGTGGGTGCAGGACAGATGGGATCTGGCTTGGTCAGTGTGGCCGCTCAAATGCCTGGGTTTAGGATTGTAGCTGTAGCCGATCTGGAGATAGAGAGAGCAATAAGGGCGTACCAGGAAAGCGGGATTGATGAGAATCAGATAGTGGTGACCGAAGATCCTGTGCATGCAGAAAAAGTCATTGTCCAAAAAAAAGTAGTGGTAACCAAAGAAGCGAAGATTATTTCCCACATTCCTTCCATCGAGGCAGTAGTTGAAGGAACAGGTGTTCCCACAACAGGAGCCGAGGTAGCCTTAAGCTGTATACTGAGTAAGAAACATGTCATTATGCTCAACGTGGAGACCGATGTTGTGGTGGGTCTCATTCTAAAAAAACTAGCGGACAACGCCGGAATAGTATATACAGTCTCTGCCGGGGATGAGCCAGGGGTGATTAAGGAATTATACAACTTTGCTCGCACCCTCGGATTTACGGTAGTCACGGCTGGAAAAGGGAAGAACAATCCTGTTAATCATTATGCAAACCCGGACGATTGTAAGGCGGAAGCGGAGGAGAAAGATATGAACCCTAAGATGCTCGTCTCTTTCGTGGACGGCTCTAAGACAATGATAGAGATGACGGAAGTGGCTAATGCTACCGGATTGATTCCCGATATACCTGGAATGCATGGGCCGAAGGTAGACGTTCCCGACCTGCAAAAAGTCTTCGTACCACGAAAGGACGGAGGGATACTTTCTCACTCAGGTGTGGTAGACTACTCCACTGGAAAAGTAGCACCAGGAGTATTCGTTGTCATACGAACCGATAGCCACATCATTAAAAAAGACCTTAAGTACTATGCTTTAGGTGAGGGCCCGTATTACCTCCTGTATCGGCCTTACCATTTGTGTTCGATTGAAACTCCTCTCTCTGTTGCTCGGGCGGTTCTTCTTGGGGAGCACACTGTTAACACGGAGAGATTAGTGGCGGAGGTGGTAGCAATAGCTAAAAGGGATCTTGAGCCAGGTCACGTTGTTGATGGTATTGGGGGGTATGATGTATTTGGAAAAATCTATGTTACTGCCGAAGCAAGAGAACTCCAGGGTATTCCTCTGGGATTAAGCGAGGGAGCAATAGTAAAAAATAGGATAAAGAAAAGCGAGCCCCTCACTCAGGATAAAGTATCCTTGAATAAGGATACGGTCCTGTTTCAGTTATGGCAAATACAGAACAGATTCATGCAGGATATGGAAATAACAGCCGTGTGTGGAAGGGAAGAATGGGGTGACGAATAATATGAACGCTCTTGTTTTTCTGGGACCGGAGAAGATGGTGTTAGAAGAGGTTTCTATTCCTTCTTGTCCGCCGGAGGGTATTCTCCTGAAGGTGAAGGCCTGTGGGTTGTGTGGCTCCGATTTGAGGACGTACCACAGTGGACACACCAATGTGAGACCCCCTTGGATCTTGGGCCATGAAATAGCAGGAGTAGTGGCAGAAGTCGGGAAAGAAATCCAGGGGTATAAAATAGGAGATAGGTTAGCAGTTGCTCCACCTGTATATTGTGGTAGGTGTGTATTTTGCCGGCAAGATAAGTATGACCTGTGTCTGAATATGAAAGAAATTGCTCAGCATTGGCCAGGGGGATTTGCTGAATATATGATAATTTCCCCAGAAGCTCTATTCTTAGGAAATGTGAATCCAATTCCGACAAATATTTCGTATTGTAAAGCAACTATTTCCGAACCTCTCTCCTCCTGTATAAAGGCTCAAGAGATAGGGCGGGTAGAAGTTGGAGAAAGTGTGGTTATAATCGGAGCGGGACCCATTGGATGTTTTCATGCCGAAATAGCTCATGCAAGGGGCGCATCCAAGGTAATGATAATGGATATTCTCGAGGGAAGACTGGAGTTAGCAAAAAAATTTAGCCCCGAGGTAGTGATTAATAGCGCGGGACCTGGATATATTCCCAGAGTATTGAAGGAAACCGACAACCTGGGAGCAGACGTGGTGATTGTGGCTTGCCCTTCGGAGAAAGCACAAATAGAGTCTCTGGAAATGGTGAGAAAGGGAGGAAGAGTCATTTTCTTTGGGGGTCTGCCTCATGGTAAAAGTCAGGTACTTCTAGATACTAATCTTATTCATTATAAGAATCTTCGCATCCATGGTTCTAGCACCTTTACTCCCAGACATCACAAATTAGCCATAGAGATGATCGCCGAGGGAAAGATAAAGGCGAATAAATATATTACTGATGTTTTTTCTTTGCAGGAGTATCAGAAGGCTATCAAGGTTTTAGAATTGGGCAAAGCTCTTAAAGTGGTTTTGATGCCCGACAGTGAAGTGAAGATATGAAGAAACAAGGGATCAAAATACCTACGTTTAAACACGATGATTCTTTTCAAAGAGAGGAAAAATATGATTTTGCGGTAGGAAGCGACCACGCCGGATTTTATCTAAAGGGTCGAATCAAACAATATTTTTTGAAAAAAGGGAAAAAGGTTCTGGATGTGGGAACTTACGATTCCAAGAGTGTAGATCCAGGTCCTATCGCTGAGAGAGTGGGGCAACTTGTGGCTGATGGTACATCTGCCAAGGGGATTCTAGTTTGTGGAACCGGGATTGGTATGTGTATGGGAGCAAATAAAGTGTTTAACATCAGGGCAGCACTTTGTCACAACACGTATACCGCTCGTTATGCGAAACGGCACAATAACGCAAATGTACTTTGTCTAGGGGCTCGAGTTATCTCGGAGAAGGTGGGTTTAGAATGTGTGAAGATTTGGCTAAAAGAGGATTTCTTAGGGAAAAAGTATGCGCGCCGTATGGACTATCTGGACATCGTTGAAGAGCACTCTCTCCAAAGGAAAAAGTAAATCCACACAGTTGCAATGTAGGTTGGTTATTAATCCGAAGACTTTGGAGACTCAAGGAGAAGGCGAAGAAGGATAGAACCTTATTCTTTTGGAATAATGGCTTCTTTGGGGCATACCTGAGTGCAAAAACCGCAGCCTGTACACAGGATTTCATCAATGACGATAGCCTTTTTATTGGTACTTTCCCTGTAAACAGCCGGGCATCCGATTTTAAGACACCTGCCGCACTGCGTACACTTATCTAAGTCTATGGCAAGGGGATTCTTTTTTGGTCTTTCTACCAGGACACAGGCACGTCTGGAGACAATTACTGAGGCAGCTTCCTTCTTAACTTCTTTTTTGAGTACCTTCAAAGTCTGCTCGAAGTTCAGGGGGTCTATGATATGAATGTTTTTTATTCCACAGGCCCGGGCAAAATCTTCCGGGTGTGCTGTATAGGTTTTCTCCCTCATCAGGGTTCTGCCTGTGCCTGGATGTTCCTGAAGCCCGGTCATCGCTGTAGCTCTATTGTCAACAATGACAATAGTAGAGGTCCCTTTATTATATGAGAGCTCCAGGAGTCCCGTAATTCCGGAATGAAAAAAAGTGGAGTCTCCTATGATTCCAACTACAGGTTTATCTTTAAGTCCTGCTTTGTCCATTCCTTGAGCTACAGTTATTCCTGCTCCCATACAGAGAATGGTATCCAGTCTTTCATAAGGAGGAAATACGCCTAAGCTGTAACATCCTATATCTCCGCTTACCACACAATCAATTTTAGAAAGAGCATAGAAGAGACCTCTACTGGGACAGCCTGGGCAGAACATGGGAGGTCTTGCTGGAAGAGGGATACCATTTTCGTCCACTTTTTTTTCTCTAACGAACGCCCCCTTATTCTCTAGTCTATAGTGTCCTCGAGCTACTCTATCTGGATTTAACTCCCCTATCCCTGAAAAATATTCCCTTCCCTTTGTTTTTATGCCCAGACTGCGGATATGCTCTTCCAGGAAATTATCAAGTTCTTCTATTACAATCAATTCCTGGTAATTATGGGCAAACTCCTTAATAAGGTCATCGGGAAAGGGATAAGAAAGGCCCAGTTTTAAGAGGGAGGCTTCCCTGAATTCTTCCCTGGCATATTGAAAAGCTACTCCTGAGGCTACCACTCCTACTTCTTTCCCTCTGCTGATTACCTGGTTCTGGGGACATTTGTTGACATAGAGCCGCAGTTGTGCCAATCTCTTTTCCATTCTTTCTCTCATCTTCCTGGCATAGCTGGGAACGGCTACGTACTTGGGCGGGTTCTTGAGAAATTCGATTTTTTTGGAGCTGGTTTTCCTTTTGCCTGGCTTGACCACTGATTTGCCATGTGAGATGCGGGTGCTAGAGCGGAGGATAACCGGGGTATTGAATTTTTCCGATAACTCAAAAGCTGCAATTATAAAATCTTTCGCCTCCTGGCTATCAGAGGGTTCGAACATAGGAATCTTAGCAAAGCGAGCGTAATTCCTGGAATCCTGCTCGTTTTGTGAAGAATACATGCCAGGGTCATCAGCTACTACCACTACCAGACCTCCCCCGGTTCCCACATAAGAAAGAGTCATTAAAGGATCAGCGGCTACGTTTAATCCTACATGTTTCATAGTGGCCATGGATCTGGCACCCACCCAGGATGCCCCTATGGCTACTTCCATGGCTACCTTTTCGTTGGGGGCCCATTCGCAATAAACTTCATTATCATATTGGGCCAGGGATTCCAGAATCTCACTGCTCGGTGTTCCGGGATAGCCTGCCGCTATGGTTACTCCAGCTTCATAAGCTCCCCTTGCTATTGCTTCATTTCCACTTAATAAAAGCTCAGCTCTGTTTTTCATTACTATATCCTGGTCATTCTAAGAATATTGCTGTAAATATTCGCTAGAGCACGTATGCCACTGTCATTGCGAGGAGCAATAGGAGATTCCTCGCTTCTCTCGGAACAGGCTCTGCAATCCCCAAAACTGAGATTGCTTCAGGATTTCATCCCTCGCAATGACACGAGGTTCACCGAGTGTTTACATATTGTTTAAGGTTTTTTCAGTCTGTCAAAGCATTATAAGCAATTCTTGGGAAAGGTCAAATTTCATCTTTATTTAGCTATAATGATACTGCACACTTCAGATCTCTTTTGATTTCCATTTTCCCTGTTGGAAGCGAAGGGTCATGATAAGTGCGGCTACTATATAACCGGTGGAGAGGGCCAGCCAGATGCCATTGGTGCCCCAACCAACAATCCGGGAGAAACTGTAAGCCAGCGGCAACTGGATAAACCAGAGGGCAATGATATTTATCACCATGGGAGAGATGGTATCACCGGAGCCGCCCAACGAGCTCTCCATGACCCTAGAAAGGCCCATGAAAACCTGTCCAATGGCTACTATGCGAATCATGCTCACTCCCACTGAAACAACACCAGCTTCGGTATTAAAAACCGAGATAATCGGTTTGGCCATAAAGGATAGGACCGTCATACTCAACCCAGCGAATATCATAGTGAGGGTGGCAATTAGCCAGGCGCTCTTCTCAGCACGCGAGGCCTTGGCTGCTCCCAGATTCTGTCCTACCATGGTCGCAGATGCTCTCCCAAGGCTGAAGTATGGCATCTGGACCAGTTGAAGAATTCTCCTCACCACACTATAAGCAGCTAAGGTCGTTGTACCATAAGCTGAGACAATCCTAATCAAGACGGTATTAGCGATATTGAAGGTGCTCTGCTGGACTCCTGCCGGTAAGGTAATGAGAATGATACGCTTCATAAGTTGCCAATCCAGTCGCAGAGATTTTCTATCTATCCTCACCCTGGCTCTTCCGGTAAGTAACACGAAGACATGATAGCCACTACCCAAGGAGTTCCCCAAAACCATTGCTATACCCGCACCTCTTATCCCCAATTGAGGAAAAGGGCCGAGGCCAAATACCAGCAATGGCTCCAAAAGTATGATGATGATGGCAGCTATAATATTGGCTTGGAGTGACCTTTCCGGACTTCCAGACGCGTTCAGTAGGCCGCTCACCGTAGGAAGCATATCCATTGCCAGGAGGCCAGCGAAGATGATCCGGGCGTAGCTCAGTGCCAGGGGAATGACATCCTCCCCTACTCCCAGGAGCCTGAGTAGTGGCCTGGCAAAGATGAAACCCGCTAGTCCAACGCTACCTACTATCAGTAAGAAGAGAACCAGTGACTGGAACATAGCCAGGTTTGCCCTTTCCTGATCTCCGGCTCCTATATAACGGGCGACAACCGCCCCTCCCCCTACCGAAAGACCTATGATAGGACTGATTATGGCCATTCTTAGGCTCTGGACAATACCCACCGAGGCTAGAGCAGCTACACCCAGCTTTCCCATCCAGAACATATCAAGGGTCATGGGCAGCGCCATGAGTAGGGAACTGATGGACATAGGGAAAGCGAGATGCCAGATATTACCCATCAAGCTGCCAGTAGTAAAATCTTTGTTTTTGATGATACTTACCTCTTGGTGGAATGATATTGACTATGACTCAGCCAAAAGAGAAAAACTTTTCTCTTGCCTCATTCATTTCATCTATGATGCCTGCAACAGAGAAAAGATCTTTTGCGAAAACAGGGAGCATACTCAGACATATGGAGGGGAGATTCACTTGGCTAATTATCGAGACGAAAGATTTTTCAGCCTGTCAAAGCATCATAGGTAATTTCTTAGAAAGGTCAAATTCCTTCCTCCAGTTTCCGGAGAACGGTTTTTGGGGAAACTGGAAGGTCATTGTTCAAAATCTGGTGGGTTGACCCTTATTTTTATCTAAATCAAAAACAAGACTAGAGATAGAGGTCGCCTTTTAAATCATTTTTTTCCTTTCCGTTTTCCTACTAAAAACTTCTCATTCTAATCTATTTTTCCCTGAGTTTTCAAAATCACCGTCTACTTTCAATTTTTCAGAAAAAGAAGGTACGGGATTGACATTTTTTTTGAATAATATAGACTATATATACACATTTCCCTTTGTTCGAAAAACAAACTAATTAAATAGGAGAGATAGTCTGGTGTATTCCAGAACTGGAAATCTCATCCTTGATCCTCTAAAGAGGACTATGAAAAAGAGGGCTTTTTCCGTACTAACCAAAACCGTCAAAATCGTAACCCCTAGTTTAGGAAGCGACTGTACCATTATCGGAGCCGCTGCGTTGGCTCTCAAAGACATATTCAAAAGTCCTGAAGTGATTTCTTCTTACATAAAAAATAAGTCTTTGAAATAAAGAGGTTAGATTTTGAGCAAAGGAAGAGTTAAAATAAGGCCGGGAAGAAGGTGAAAGGTCGAAAGGCCGTTAACTTAGGGCAAAGGAAGACTCCTCAAGAGAGTCTGGAAAAGGTAGTCTCTCTTGTGAGGAGTTTTCTGCAGAAAAATAAATAATGTGGGAGAGAATAAATGAAAATAACCAAGCAAGTAAAAGGAAAGCTCATCATATTTATCTTATGCATGGT
This sequence comes from Candidatus Aerophobota bacterium, assembly GCA_030610725.1. Lineage (GTDB taxonomy): Bacteria > Aerophobota > Aerophobia > Aerophobales > AE-B3A > AE-B3A. The sequence continues at coordinate 9,614 of JAUWRE010000019.1, forward strand.
AATGCTTGGGCTCACCTCACCAGCCTTTACCCAACAGAAAACGACAGTAAAAGCTATGATGATAGGTTTTCAAATGTCGGATTGGATAGATCCAGTTACAGGCACAACTTTCAACGGATTCTCGAGAATGGTTGAAAAATTTAACAAAGAACACCCTAACATTGAACTCAAATTCACTTCTATTCCCTGGGGCGCGCTTATTGGTCCTTACGCTAAGACACTTAGTGCTCTCCTGGGAGGGACAGCTGATGTAATTCAGACTCGTATTGTGTATATACAGACAGGTCAATTTGAACCT
>JAUWRE010000141.1 GCA_030610725.1 Candidatus Aerophobota bacterium
GAAGCCTTAAAGGAGATGCTAGCTCAGAATAAACCATTAAAAGAAGCTCTTACGCGAGCTAAAGAGGCAGCCCAAAAAGGCATGGAATCCACCCGGGAGATGGTTTCCAAAAGAGGAAGGTCAAGCCGACTGGGAGAGAGAACCAAGGGACACATTGACCCTGGAGCAGCTTCCACCTATTATATCATAAAAGCTATCATTGAGATGTGCCTTTAAGTATAGTGAGTGGTGAGTGGTTAATTGGTGAGTGGTGAATCGCAAATAAGAAACTAAACGGTTGCAGGGTTTGATTGACAATTCACGATTCACGAAATACGATTCACCAGTTATGGTGACGGAAGAAATTGTCCTGAGGTATTCCTTATGTCCGATAAGTCAAGAATAAGAGAAAGGTTAGATTGTCTGCCGAACAAACCAGGGGTGTACCTTTTGAAAGACAAGAAAGGGAAAGTATTATATATAGGCAAAGCCCTTTCTTTGAAAAAAAGAGTAAGGTCTTATTTCTCTGGCAAAACACATTCCTCTCCCAGGATAAGCTCTCTTGTCAACGAAATAAAAGACATCGAGTGGATGATTACCGACTCAGAAACAGAGGCTCTTATCCTAGAATCCAATTTAATAAAATATCATCATCCCCACTATAATATCCAATTTAGAGATGACAAATCTTATCCTTATATTAAGCTTACTATTTCTGAACCTTTCCCACGTCTACTTCTAACCCGGAATCCCAGGAAAGATGGTTCTCTCTATTTCGGTCCTTATACTAATGTAAAAGCAGCCAGAAGGGTTTTAATTTTGATTAGTCGTTTTTTCCCTTTGCGTAGATGCAAGAAAAGGTTCACATTCAGAATTAGACCGTGCCTTAACTACTATATAAAAGAGTGTCACGCTCCTTGCGTGAAAAAAATCACTAGAGAAGCGTACTCCTCCTTAATTAGAAGTGTCTCTCTTTTCCTGCAGGGACACTATCAGGACTTACTTCGACGATTACAAGAAGAAATGGAAGAGGCTTCCCTGAAAGAAGAATTTGAGAAAGCAGCTACATTAAGGGATTGTATCAGGGATATCCATAGGGTCAGCCAGAGTCAAAAAATGGTCTCTTTCCCAGGAGAGGATATAGATTTGGTCAATATTGTTTCTGAACAAGAGAATGCCTGTGTAGTAGTTTTTCTCATTCGAGAAGGCAAAGTTATTGATAGGAAACATTTCTTACTTGATATAAGAGAAAAAAGCCAGAAGGAAGAGATAATAACTTTCTTCTTGAAAGAGTATTATGCGAGAATTTCTTTTGTTCCAGCAAGAATATTGATTCCTAATGAAATTGCCGAACCTAAGGTTATCCAGGGGTGGCTTTCTCAGAGGCGGGGGAAAAAGGTTAAATTAGAAATCCCCAGAAGGGGAAATAGACTAAAACTAATGCAGTTGGTAAAAAAGAATGCTTATTTTATCCTGCAACAGGAGAGAAGGGGAGATAAAGAGCAAGCACTCGACCAACTTAAGGGATACCTGGAATTAAAGAAAAAGCCATTACTTATTGAAGGATTTGATATTTCTAATACAAGAGGAAAAGAAGCTACTGGATCAGTGGTAGTTTTTGAGAAAGGAAAACCAAAAAGGTCTGCATATCGAAGATTTGGAATCAAGGAAGTAGAAGGAATAAACGACTTTGCCATGCTCTCAGAAGTTGTCCGTCGGCGTTATCAGAGATCTTTGAAAGAAGGGCGTGCTCTTCCTCATCTTATTTTGGTAGATGGAGGCAAAGGGCAGGTTTCTTCCTGCCTGAAAGTAATCAAAGAATTAGATTTAAATTTTATTCCTATCATAGGATTAGCCAAAGAATTTGAAGAGGTCTATTGTCCTGATAGCTCTTTTCCTCTTAATTTTCCGTCAGATTCAATCGCTTCAAGGCTTCTACAGGAGATACGAGATGAGGCTCATAGGTTTGCCTATTCCTATCATAAAAAGAAAAGAGGAGAAAAAATTAGAGGTTCTTTTCTGGATACTATTCCTGGAGTAGGAGAAAAGACAAAGAGATTGCTTTTGACTCATTTCAAATCTATAGAATTGATAAAAAGTCAAGATTTAAAAGCATTACAGCAAATTCCTGGCATAGGGAAAAAGAGGGCTAAGAAAATTCTTAGATATTTAGTGAATCGTCGTTCCTAAATGGCAAATTCGTGATGTGTCGTGCGTGATGCGTATTGTGCAATACAATATACGATGTACGCAATACGATATGCTAAATGCAGGGGTAAGGAGAAGTTGCCTTGAGGTATGCCCTGGCAATGAAGTTAGATACTTTTTGGGCTGCAGGGGAAGCCGAAAGAGAAAAGGTAGTAAAAATATCTCTTTTTTGTCGCAAAAGTAATCTTTACGCCTATCTGAAAACAAGGAGGGATGGAATAGCGAAATCTTCTGCTCTCCTGGAATGCTTGAAAAAAGACCTGCTCAACTATGTCCAGGGGAAAAAAATAAGTTTTATTAATTATCCTTTAAAGATGGATAACTGCTCTTCCTTTTTTATAAGAATATGGACTCTCACCCAGGAGATTCCTTATGGAGAGCTCCGTTCTTACAAATGGTTATCTGAAAGAGCTGGCACTAAAGGATATCGAGCTGTAGGAGCAGCTCTAGCTCGTAATCCTTTTCCTATCCTGGTTCCCTGCCACAGGGTAATTAAGAAGAATGGAAATTTGGGAGGATATTCAGCGGGACTAAAAATCAAGAAAAAGCTTCTACAAGTAGAAGGCTACTTGAAGAAACGTGAATAGTGAATAGTGAATGGTGAATCGCAAACAAGAAAGTGAAAACAGTCTAAGTTCTAAATACCCGATTTTAGATGCTCGATCCTCGTAAAAGAAGAAAGACAAAGAACGAGGGATGAATTAAATCGAGTATCCAGTATCGAGCATCGAGATACCATTCACGAAATACGATTCACTCATTCCTTGCCTATCTAGATGAAAGTGCTATAATTACTGCATAGTAATCCCTCGATGAACTAGGAAATTATACATCTACCGAAGGATATTTTCTGAAGGAGCCTTATAGGAGCTACCTTAAGGAAGTTTCGAGTTGAGGAAAGAGAAAAATATACTGTCTGAGGAGCAAAGCGACGATGCTCCGCCTTTTTTTGAATTTGGGGGGAGCAGGCCGAAGGCCGTTGAGGGGGGATGTTTCCCCCTTCAAAGTCTTTTATATCTTTCCCGAAACGAGAAGCTGAGCAGAAATAATAAAAGGCTACTATACAGCGACGGAAGAAATTGTCCTGAGGTATTTTTTGAACTTCCAAAATAAGCGCTAACCTAATTACTTTGCCTTGAGAATTGATTTTTTGGTTGACACAGCAAAGCTAAGTTAATATAATGGCAAAAATGTATTTCACTGAATGTCTTGTATAGGATAAGCAAATGAAGAAGCTATTTGTGGCGGCTACTCGTCAGGATGATGGTAAATCTACCTTTTGTTTGGGATTACTCCAGGCTCTAGGGAGAAAAATTACTCAGATTGGTTTTATGAAACCGGTGGGTCAGCATTATGTAAAAAGAGATGGCTATGAAATAGACGAAGATGTGGTATTAATGAAGGATGTTTGCCAGATAGAGGATAATCTGGTGGATATGAACCCTATTGTGGTCAGGAAGGGATTCACTGAAGAGTATATCGAAAGAGGAGATAGAAATCAGCTTGCCCAGAAAATTCAGACATCTTTTGACAGAATTTCTCGCGGGAAAGAATTGATGCTTATCGAAGGAACAGGGCACGCAGGAGTGGGGGCAGTAATTGATTTGTCCAATGCTTCGGTAGCAAAACTATTAGGAGCTAAAGTTCTTATCTTAACCGTAGGTGGTATAGGTAAACCTATCGACGAAATTGCCATAAACAAATCTCTTTTTGACCAGGAAGGAGTAGAGGTGTTGGGAGTGATAATAAACAAAGTTCTGGCCGAGAAATACGATAAAATAAGAAGATTAACCCAAAAAAGCCTTACAAATAAAGGGATTAATCTACTGGGTGTGATGCCCTTTGAAAAACGTCTTACCTATCCTACTATGCGGCAAAT
>JAUWRE010000134.1 GCA_030610725.1 Candidatus Aerophobota bacterium
GATGCTTCCAGCTATAATGAGAAAGGTATCGAGACGGTAGTCATAGGGACGGGATGCAGAGCGGAACACACCAAAGAGGAGAATATAGTTGTGGCAGATATGGAGAAAGCAGTTCGTATAATCCAGCATATCTTTAAGGAATTAAGTGAGAAGGGATAGGAGAAGCTGGTCAGGCTAGCTAAAGAGCTTGGCAAGGCTTGAGAGAGTGTGCCGGGGCACCCTGGGAGTTGATGGAAACATTTGGATTAACAGCCGAGCATACTGTAAAAAGAGCCAAAAAATTATACCAGCCAAAGAATGGAGAATAGATTGTATCCAAAAAGTCTAAAGTATAGCCAGAGCCACGAGTGGGTAAAGGTTGATAAGGATATTGCTACTGTTGGCATTACCGATTTTGCCACCAAACAGCTCACTGACCTGGTTTATGTAGAGCTTCCATCTCTAGAGGGGAGAGTAAGCAAAGGTTCCTCCTTTGGAGCTGTGGAGTCGGTTAAGGCTGTCTCTGATTTATGCAGCCCGGTGAGTGGAAAGATAATCAAGGTAAATGAGAAGTTATCTATGCAGCCAGAGATAATCAATCAAGACCCCTATGGTGAAGGGTGGATGATTAAGGTAAAGATAGAGGATCAAACTGAGTTAGATACTTTGATGGATTCAGAAGAATATGAGGAGCTGGTGAAGAAGGAAAAATAGTGATTCCCTATATTCCCAACACTGAAGAAGACCAGAAGGAAATGCTAAAAGAGATAGGAGCCGAATCCATAGAGGCTCTATTTTGTGCTATCCCTCAGAATTTAAGACTAAAAACTGACCTGAATCTTCCCTCATCCCTTTCAGAGATGGAACTAGTTAATGAGCTTAAGGGCCTATCCAAAAAGAACGCCCACTTAGATGAATATGTCTCTTTTTTAGGAGCGGGAAGTTACGACCATTTTATCCCTGCCCTGCTCGATCATCTTTCTGGTAGGTCTGAATTTTATACCTCTTACACTCCCTATCAGGCGGAAGCCAGTCAGGGAATGCTGCAGGCCACTTATGAATATCAAAGCCTTATCTGTCAGCTTTTTCAAATGGACATATGCAATGCATCCCTTTACGATGGGGCGACAGCTTTAGCTGAGGCAGTTATTTTAGCCCATAAGGTTAACCATGGCAAGGAAGTTCTGGTAGTCAAGAGTGTTCACCCGGAATCTCGTCAGGTTCTCACCACCTATATAAAGAAAACTTTAGGTCTATCTATAATGGAGATAGACTGCCAGAACGGTGTAACTGACCTTGCTCAGTTAAAAGAAAAGATAAGTAACGATACCAGCTGCGTGATTGTCCAGAATCCTAACTTTTTTGGTTGTTTAGAGGAGGTTAAGAAGATAGAAGAAATTACCCACCAGTCTGGTTCTTTATATATTGTCTCGGTAGATCCTATATCCTTGGGGCTGCTTGTCCCACCGGGAGAGTACAATGCAGATATGGCCGTGGGAGAAGGACAAGCTTTAGGAAGCAAGCTCAATTTCGGAGGACCTTATTTAGGAATCTTTACCTCGAAAAAGAAATTTTTAAGAAAGATACCAGGTAGAATAGTAGGGGAGACCATTGATAAAGAGGGAAAGAGAGGATTTGTCTTGACCTTGCAAACCAGAGAGCAGCATATCCGTAGAGAACGGGCAACTTCCAATATCTGTACTAACCAGGCCTTGAATGCCTTGAGGGCCGTCATATACCTATCTACTCTGGGAGAGAAAGGGCTCCCTAAGGTAGCCGAACTTTGTCTGCAGAAATCACATTATGCTGCCAGGAGAATTTACCAGATTCCTGGATTTGAACCTACCTTTACCAGTCCCTTCTTTAAGGAATTCGCTGTAAAATGCCCCATCCCACCTAATAAGATAAATAAATTGCTCTGGGATAATAAAATTCTGGGAGGATTTGAGCTGAGCAGATTATATCCGCAATTGCAGAATTCCTTATTGTTCTGTGTAACTGAAAAACGAACCAGAGGAGATATCGATAGACTTATCAGGCTTTTGGAGGGGATGGTATGAGAGAGCCTTTGATATTTGAGAAGAGCAGAGAGGATAGGAGGGGATATTCACTTCCTGAGTGTGATGTAGGCAGGAAAGGTGTAGAAAAGCTAATTCCTGGAAATTATTTGCGTCAGGGTAGATTAGGTTTGCCTCAGGTAAGTGAGCCGGATGTAGTTCGTCATTTTGTGCGGCTCTCTCAGCAAAACATAGGGATAGATACAAATTTTTATCCTCTAGGTTCCTGCACTATGAAGTACAATCCTAAGGTGAATGAGGATATAGCTCAGCTACCCGGCTTTACCAGGATTCATCCCTATCAACCTGAGGTTAGTGTTCAGGGGACATTGCAGTTGCTTCATCAAATGGAAATTCTTTTGTGTGAGCTCTCGGGAATGGATAGGGTATCGCTGCAGCCGGCTGCTGGGGCTCACGGCGAACTTACCAGTCTAATGATGATAAAGGCATACTATGAGAATAAAAAAGAAGAAAGGGATACCATCCTTATCCCGGATTCTGCTCACGGGACTAATGCGGCCAGCTCTAATTTTTGTGGATTTCGAATAATAGAGATAAAGTCAAATGAGAGTGGAGTAATAGACTTAGATGACCTAAAGGATAAAATGAGCCAAAAAGTGGCTGCTTTAATGCTCACCATTCCTAACACTCTGGGTCTATTCGAGCCAGGTATCCTCCAGATTGCCAGGATTGTCCATAATAAGGAAGGATTTCTTTATCTGGACGGGGCTAATCTAAATGCCCTGCTGGGGATAGTTAGACCATCTGATTTGGGGATAGACATAATGCACTTCAATCTGCATAAGACTTTCTCTACCCCTCATGGAGGAGGAGGTCCCGGTTCAGGACCTGTGGGGGTAAAAAGAACACTGGCTGCTTATCTACCTGTGCCAACAGTGGAAAAGAATAGCAAAGGATATTATCTTGATTACAATAGAGCCAGGTCCATAGGAAAAGTGAGGTCTTTTTACGGAAATATCGGGGTCATCATCAGGGCATACTGTTATCTGCGGTCACTGGGTAAAGAAGGATTGAAGAAGATAAGTTACAATGCTGTCTTAAATGCCAATTATTTGATGCAAAGACTGAAGAACTATTTTTATCTTCCTTACGACCAACCCTGTATGCATGAATTCGTTCTTTCAGGAAAAGATGGAGAGATGAAAGAGGTGAGAACCCTGGACATTGCCAAACGCCTTTTGGATTTCGGCTTTCATCCTCCCACTATTTATTTTCCCTTGATAGTAAAAGAAGCCTTAATGATTGAGCCTACAGAGACCGAGTGCAAGGAGACCCTGGATGCCTTTGCCTCTGCTATGATTGAAATTAGAAAAGAGATAGAAGAGAATCCCTCTGCAGTAAAAGAGGCTCCTCACAATTTATCCATTGGTCGGCTGGATGAGGTTAAGGCATCCAGGCAGCTAAAACTGAGATGGTAAGAGAAAAATACGTTCTTTCCTGTCATTGCGAGGAATTCTGAAAGCCTTCAGAACGACGTGGCAATCTCTGATGAAGGATGAGATTGTAGAGTTTATCGTGAGTAACCTATAATAGAGATTACTTCGCTGACGCTCGCAATGACGTACTTTACTGAGTATTTACATGGTAAGAGAAAAAGAGTGGCGATTAATTGAGTTTAGCTGTGTGGATGCCTATACCAGTATGGCTATAGACGAGGCTATATTTATTGGAAGAGAGAAACTTGGTCTTCCGGCTACCCTTCGATTTTATGGCTGGAGGCCAGCGGCTGTTTCCATCGGTTATTTTCAAAGAATAGAAGATCCTTCCCTGCAAGAATACAAAAGACAGAAACTAACCATTGTCAGGCGTTTCACCGGAGGAGGGGCCATATTGCATAAAAATGAGATAACCTACTCTTTAGCTTGCCCTACCAATGAGTTTGTCGCCTTTAGCAATATCAAAAAAACGCAGCAGCTAGTTCATCAGGCTATAATCCTGGCTCTGCAAAGTCTGAGCATAAATGCCCAACTAAAAAGAAAACAAACTAAGAAACCGGCTCCCTATTTTTGTTTTGTCAATCCCGGCAAGGACGATGTAGTTGAAGGCGGGCAAAAGATTGTGGGAAGTGCTCAAAGGAGGAGGAATAGGACCTTTTTTCAACA
>JAUWRE010000170.1 GCA_030610725.1 Candidatus Aerophobota bacterium
AAAAACCATCCAGGTAATAGCCTGGTTACTTCACCGAAAAAAGCTTTCAACTGCTCATTCAGATCCGGTTCTGGTTATATGTCCGACATCGGTATTGGGCAACTGGCAAAGAGAAATAGAGCGATTCTCTCCCGAGCTTCCGGTGGTCCGGCATCATGGCCTGAACCGGGCCCGTTCAAAAAAGGCTTTAGAGAAGGGTTTTTCTCCCCATAGCGTGGTTTTAACCACTTATTCTCTGGCCAGGCGTGATAGGGAAATTCTCTGGCAAATTGAGTGGGGAGGAGTTATTCTGGATGAGGCTCAGAATATCAAGAACCCTTTTTCTCAGCAGGCCAGAGCAGCCCGTCAATTTAAAGCTCAGAATAGAATTGCTCTTACAGGAACACCCGTAGAGAATAGACTCTCTGAATTATGGTCTATTTTTGAGTTTCTCAATCCTCACTTTCTTGGACCTTTGAAAAGATTCAAGCGTAACTTTGCCCTTCCCATAGAACGATATAAAGACCCAGAGGCAACAGAGAAGCTCAAAAAGCTTACCACACCATTTTTGCTTAGAAGATTAAAGACTGACAAATCTGTCATCACTGACCTGCCTGAGAAAAATGAAATGAAGGTTTTCTGTAATCTGACCGGGGAGCAAGCTACCTTATACCAGGCTCTTCTTGATGAGACTATGCAGAAAATAGAAAAGAGTGAAGGTATTGCCAGGCGTGGTCTGGTTCTTTCTTTGATGATGGCACTTAAGCAAATATGCAATCATCCCTCTCTTTACCTGCGGGAAAGCGCATCTTTATCCGCTCGTTCAGGAAAATTGGAGCGATTGGTTGAGATGAGTGAGGAGGTAATTGAGGAGAAAAGCCATGCCTTAATATTTACTCAATTTCGAGAAATGGGATACCTTCTAGCCCGCTATTTAGAAGAAAAACTGGAGGTAGAAGCTCCTTTTCTGCATGGCGGCGTCCTGAGCAAAAAAAGAGATGAGATGGTTCGCTCTTTTCAGGAAGATGAGGATGTTTCTCCTCTCTTTCTGATTTCTCTTAGAGCAGGAGGCACCGGACTCAATCTAACTCGGGCCAGCTTTGTATTTCACTTTGATAGGTGGTGGAACCCGGCAGTGGAGAATCAAGCAACCGATCGAACCTTTCGCATCGGACAGAAAAAGAATGTGCAGGTATATAAAATGGTCTGCCTGGGAACATTGGAAGAGAAAATCGACAAAATGCTAGAGGACAAAAAGGAACTGGCAGATAGGATAATAGGTGCGGGCGAGAGTTGGATTACGGAAATGTCTAATGACAAGCTCCGTGAAGTCTTGACCTTGAGCAGTGAGGCTACAATTGATTCGGGGGAGGAATAATGGCTAAAAGGGGAACATTCGGAAAAACCTGGTGGGCTAAGAAATGGATAGAGGCATTAGAGATTTTGGGCAGTGATTATTCAAATAGGTTACCACGTGGCCGCACCTATGCTCGCAGAGGCGAAGTAAAGGATTTGATAATTACTCCGGGGGAAGTAATGGCTAGAGTGCAGGGAACAAGACGAACTCCTTACAAAGTTAGGATAGGGCTTAAGGCTTTGACTGATAAACAGTGGCAGAAAGTAATAAAGGCATTAGCCAGGCGCGCTATCTTTGCAGCTAAACTTCTCCTGGGAGAGATGCCATCCAATATAGATGAAGCATTTAACAGTTGCAATCTTTCTCTATTCCCTGCTAGGGCAACTGAGCTTAAGACAGACTGTTCTTGTCCGGATTGGGCTAACCCCTGTAAACATATTGCTGCCACCCATTATATCTTAGCAGAGGCATTTGACCGTGACCCATTCTTGCTTTTTGAGTTAAGGGGATGGACCAAAGAAAGAGTTTTAGAGGAGTTGAGAGCAGCACGGAGTTTAACCGACCTTCCAGAAAAAGAGCCTTCAACAATCAAGGAAAAGAGAGCCTTAGAGAAAGTAGTCCTCGATGAGCTGGATGAGGATAAATTCGTCAGTTTGGGGGCTTCCCTGGAAGATTTACATTTTCATATTGCCGAGCCGAAAAGAAAATTTGCCATTTTAAAAAAACTGGGACCCCTATCAGATAAGATTGATTCTCGCTTAATTATTCCCTTTCTTGAACAAATCTATCAAAATACAAGTCAAATGGCTTATGAGATTGCCCTTGCTTTTCCCGCGAAAAAGAAAAAATAGCCAGAAAAAAGGGGACGGTTCTATTTTTATAGTATTAATATTAATAGTACTAATCTCCTTTTGCAATGGAATCAGTAGCTACGATACGAATAATACTTAGCAAAAATAGAACCGTCCCCTTTTTATTCTACAAAACTGCAGTGTAAAGTCTGAATGTTCTCATTAAAGAAAGTTATAGGAGGAAAAATGGTAGATTTACGTAGTGATACAGTCACTAAGCCAACTCCCGGAATGTTAGAGGCAATGTTTTATGCAAAAGTTGGGGATGATGTTTATGGAGAAGACCCTACTGCTAACCGTTTAGAGAAAAAGGTAGCCAAACTTTTAGGAAAGGAAGCTTCAGTTTTTGTTCCTTCAGGTACCATGGCCAATCAATTATGTTTGAGAGCTCATACAAAACCAGGTGACGAGGTAATTGTAGAAAGGGAATCTCACATTTTTAATCATGAGAGTGGAGCAGCGGCAGCTCTATCCGGCGTTCAACTCCATCCTCTAAAAGGAGAAAGAGGAATTCTTTATCCTGAACAGATTGAAAGAGCCATTAGAGATAGAGATGATTATCATCTTCCCCCAACGCGTCTTATCTGTCTTGAGAATACTCATAATTTAGGTGGAGGGGCTATCTATCCTCCGAAAGTAGTAAGAGAAATTTCACAAATAGCAAGAAAATATCACTTATTCCTTCACCTGGATGGAGCAAGACTTCTTAATGCCACCATAGCTTTGAGGATAGACCCTATAGAGTATAGTCAATATGTGGACTCGGTGATTCTCTGTTTATCGAAGGGTCTTGGCGCACCTGTGGGTTCAATGGTAGCAGGAACCAAAGGACTGATTGAGCGAGTTCGACGTTTTCGAAAGATGTATGGTGGAGGAATGAGACAGATAGGATTTCTGGCTGCTGCTGGAATTTATGCTCTGGATCACCATGTTGAGCGATTAGCTGAGGATCATAAGAAAGCTGCAAAACTAGCTGAAGCTTTAAATGAAATTCCCGGTATCCAGATTGAAACTCAAAAAATAGAAACTAATATCCTTTACTTCAGAGTTAAGCAGGAGGGATGGACAGCTTATAGAGTAGTTGAAGGACTGAAAAAAAGAGGAATTCTGGTTTTGCTTATGCAAGATTCGCTTATTCGGGCTGTCACTCATCTTGATGTAAGTAAGGAGGATATTGAAAATACAATTTCAGTCTTTCAGGAGAT
>JAUWRE010000009.1 GCA_030610725.1 Candidatus Aerophobota bacterium
CAAAAAAGTGAGATGAGCACCTCCTTGTTGCCCGAACTTCCCCTGGGCAAACCATCCAGGGCGACCAGAATAGGGTAGGGGACTTTTCGAAGCAAAGTGAATATCCGGACGTCGGACACCATGCTTAAACCATCATCATTACTGACTTTATGGCTCTCCTTGCTCGTCATTGCGAGCTCGGCGAAGCAATCTCGGTTTTATCGCTCGGGATAAATGGCGCAATCTCTCTTATTCGATTTGACAAAAGCTCTAAAAGTGCTATAATTCTACATATAACATAAGTGAAGTCGTCCACACAAAAAGATAAGCTAAGAGGGGAGATTATCGGAAACTACAGGGGGGAAAAATCAAAACCTTCCGGCCTAAAGACAGAATCTGTTGCCAAAGCCATACATTCACGAACCCATTCTTTCAAGACCTGAAGAGTGGGTTTTTGTTTTTTTTGGCAGAAGAAGGCAGCGTACCACAAAGAGATCGTAACTTCTGAACCACCTAGACTCGATGTTGGGAAATATGGACAGCAATTCACAATACAGGAGAGAGAATTGGCACAGAACACACACACTGCCACAATACTGAGTCATATCTCTCTTAACCATTAACCATATGAATCTTAGTATCATTCCTGAAATGGTGGGTGTGTTAAGGACTGGTAGGCCTCGTGAGAATTAGTAAATGGGCGCTGTCCCTATTCACTTTCTGGAAAAAAAGAAGATAGATTATCCTTTAAGAACCAGGGGAATAGACGCTACGTTTGGTACTGTCAAAAGTTCTATGATGGATATGAAAGATTGCCTAATGTTAAGTTTCCTCTAATTGCTTGCTTGTCTGGACTTAGGCTTCCATAGGAGCCCCGTCCACACAGGGAAAAAGGGGGAGGGAAAAGGGGAAAATTATGAAAACCCCGGTATCCCTTAATGTGAAAGGATTTTCTATTTGATTTAGAGTGGAAATAGGCAAAAAAGGTCTTGTACTTTTGACATTACCAAAATAAAAGAAAGGAGTATTAACATGAAAAAAGCATTTGCTGAGCTACTGAGTATTGCGGTTTTGATTTCAGTATTAACCAGCTCTGTCCAGGCCTGCACGAGTTTTATCATCAAGACCAAAGATGGCAGCCCTGTTTACGGGCGCACATTGGAATGGGGCGCTTTCGACACCAAATCTGACCTTGTGCTGGTACCGCGCAAGATTACATTCACCTCGGAGTTAGGCGGCGGCAAACAGGGAATGACCTGGAAGAATAAATATGGATACGTTGCCATCAACGCGCTCAAGTTGCCTTATTATTTGGACGGTATGAATGAAACTGGCCTGACCATAGGCGCCCTCTACTTATCTGGCTTTGCAAAATATCAACCTTTCAAGGCCGGGGAGGAATCCTCCACAGTGAATAGCATAGACTTGATAGTTTATATCCTTGGCCAGTTCAAGGCGGTTGACGAAATCAAGGCCGCGCTGCCAAAAATTCGGGTTGTATATAACGAAGATATTGACAAGGCCGCCGGTGCACCGATGCCATTGCACTATGTGGTTACAGACAGTGCCGGGAATTCAATGGTGATAGAGTATGTTGATAGTAAGCTGAATATTTACGATAACAAGATCGGGGTCATGACCAATTCCCCCACTTATGACTGGCATCTCTTGAATTTACGGAACTATACTCAGCTCACATCATTTGCGCCTGGCCCCGGAGATAGAGGGATCGATGGCGTTAATTTTACGCCCTTCGGCGGAGGAGCCGGTATGACGGGCCTTCCCGGCGATTACTCGTCACCCTCTCGTTTCATCCGCGCTTTCTTTTACACGCAGACATCCCTTCCGCTTGAGGATGTTGATGCGGCTGTAAATCAGGCGTCCCGAATTCTTGATAATTTCGATTATCCCAAAGGCTTTGAGCGCACAGGAACTCCTGATAAATATAGCCTTGGCTACACACAGTGGAGTATAATTGGTGACATCAAGAACAAACGATACTACTGGTGGACCGAGTGGAACCGCCAAATGCAGATGGTCGATCTGAGCAAATTGAACTTTGATGGTGGCAAGGTTATCGCTATTCCACTCGATAGAGTACGGGCAGAGAATATTGATGATCGGACTAAGGATTTCTCACAATAAATTGTGCATCTTGATGGCTAATTTGATATGACCAGGTCGACTTGTTTAAGATCTAACAATCACATCCAGCCGACAGCAAAAAGCAGCTATTGGTCAATTGACAAAAACTATAAATTCGCTATAATACTGGTATATAGCATAAGTGAGGTCATCCATACGAGGAGGTAAGCCAAGAGAAAGATTATTAGAAACGACAAGGAGGGAAAAAATCAAAACCTTCCGGCCTAAAGACAGAATCTGTTGTCAAAGCTATACATTCACGAACCCATTCTTTCAAAATTGGAGGAATGGGTTTTTGTTTATGGTTATTATTTGGAAATTGGAAGAAGGAACGATTTTCTGACTGTTCAATGTTCAAGTACAGGTATACAACTTTCTTCAAAACTACCGAAAGTACCAGGGCAGAAAAAATGTTCACCTATAGTCCCCGAAGAGAGTCCAGGGTATGAGCTAAGAGGAATGACAGATTCCCCAAAAGACGACCAAAACGGTGTCTTAATGGCCTCAATGACTGATTAAGCGACAATCAAAAACTTTACCCCATGGGGAGCTTCGTAAGAATCAAAAATGGGCGCTGTCCCTATTTACCTCAAAGTTTTGCAGGGAAGATTCTTTTCAACGACGTAGGGTGCGAATCAATCTACTTGATCTATCATTTGTGTGGGTGTGACTCTTCCGACTTCTTCCCCGATTACCTGTCTTCATAGTAACTAAACTACCAGATTTCGTCTGATTCTTTATCTCAGAGCCTGTCGCTTATGCAGAACTCCTGATTCCTACCTTCGACGAAACATTAAACCAATCCCTAATAGCTGGCAGTCAGCCATAATTACGGGTCCAAAGTTCCTTCCAGGAGAACATCCCAGTTGGTGGATCCCTTGCTTAGATGATTTTCGCAGCGTTCCGTTCACTGGTTCGGCGAGAATTCGTTGTGACGACTACATAGCTGCCAATCGGTTCTCGTCAACCAGAGTTTACCCTGAGGTTGCCTTGACCCGTTCCTCCTGTGTCATTCCAACGAGACGTCTGATCTCTTTCAGATCGAGATTGAGGCCCTGAGCCACACGGCTACCGTATTCAGGGTCCACCTTGTAGAAGAGCGCTGTTTGACGAAGTTGGATACGCTTTTTCGCACCGCCCAAGTGATCAACGATGTTGCCGATGAGATGAGTCCGATCCTGCTCACTCATCACCCTACGGTATAGCTCCCCAGGTTGGACGAAATCGTCATTCGGATGAGAGTAGGGGTGACGTCCGGTTTTCCCGGAGACCTTAAGTGCTGGATAGGCTGCCTCGGGATAAGGACTCGGACCGCCAAAGCTATTAGGATAGTAGTTTGGACCAGCTCCGGCATTATCGTCACAGCGCATCAATCCATCACGCTGATAGTTGTTTGACTTAGCCGCCTTTGCTGAGTTTACAAGAAGCAGGTGGTAGTTGGGTCCTAGGCGGTGTCGATGTGTATCGGGATAGCTGAAGATACGTCCTTGCAGCATCCTATCCGGCGAAGGAGCTATCCCAGGCACAAGGTTCCCCGGTGAAAAAGCAGCTTGTTCCACCTCGGCAAAGTAGTTCTCGGAGTTGCGGTTCAGCACCATACGACCAACTGGTCTGAGGGATGCATCACCGTGCAGCCAGACTTTGGTAACATCGAAAGAGTTAAAGCGGTATTTCTCAACCTCTTCTGGAGTCATAATCTGTACGTAGACCTTCCAGGCTGGGAAATCGCCGCTTTCAATAGCTTGGTACAAGTCCCGAGTAGCATGGTCAGCATCTTGCCCACACATATGACGAGCTTCCTCGCGATTGAGGTTTTGAATCCCTTGCTCAGTTTCGAAGTGTATCTTTACCCAGGAACGCTCACCTTTTCCATTGTACCACATGAACGTATGTCCGCTGTAGCCGTTCATGTAGCGGTAGCTCTTCGGTGTACCCCGGTCAGAGAATAGTATGGTCACCTGATGAATCGACTCTGGGGTGAGAGAGAGGAAATCCCAGAACATATCTGGGTCCTTGAGGTTAGTAGCCGGGTTACGCTTCTGGGTATGGATAAAGTCAGGAAACTTCAGCGGGTCTCGGATGAAGAAGACCGGAGTGTTATTCCCTACGAAATCGTAGTTTCCCTCCTCTGTGTAGAACTTGACGGCGAAACCCCGCGGATCGCGCTCGGCATCGGCTGATCCCTTCTCCCCTCCCACAGTGGAGAAACGTGCGAAGACCTCGGTACGCTTACCCACTTTAGAGAGGAACTTAGCCTTGGTATAATCTCTCACATCATGGGTAACCTCGAAAAAACCCCCAGCTCCTGCTCCCTTGGCATGTACAACACGTTCGGGAATGCGTTCGCGGTCAAAGTGAGCTAGCTTTTCCACAAGATGCGTATCCTGGAGCATTGCCGGTCCTGAACCCCCAGCGGTCATTGTGTTCTGATCGTCGTCAATAGGTGGGCCAAAATTGCCGGTGAGAATCTTCTTCTTTTTTTCCTGCATAATTGACCTCCTTTATGAAAAATTGTTTTAACCTATTACCCTTACTGGATGCTGATTAAATTGTACACGAAACACAAGGCATCGTCAAAAAATAGGGATGACGAAAAATAGGACAAAACAGGGACAGCGACCATTATTATTGACAGATTGAGTCGCTATATGTAAGCTTTTGGCATGCCACGCATATTAAGAGTTGTAGCAATAGGTTTTCCTCATCATCCTACTTAAAGGGGAAATTATCAGCAATGTGTTTCTGAAGACAAAGATGGTTTAAGGCAACCTCTGGATTGTCCTGGAGATTACACTTGAAGAGACTTTTTTAAGATACAGGTACATTGTCCCACAAGTAAGAATCAATAAATGGGCGCTGTACCTATATAATCTTAATTGAATAAGGTTGGGGTATTACGGAAAGGCAGCTCATAGCATAAGTATTCTAAGCGACTTTTATTAAATCCTTGGTTTCTTGTACCTGTGCCAATGTTTTTCTTATAGATTCTTTTCTTTGCTGTGTTCCTTCTGTTATTCTCCGATGAACGGTTTCTTGTATTTTGAGTACTATTTCTTTAATATCCCTCTTTCGTGGTTGGATTACCCTAAAACCGGTAGGTTGGTTAGTAAACATTCCCAACTCAAGAAGTAAAAAGTTACTTAAAGGATCACAATAGGAAGGTTCGCCGGTCCCAAACGAAACATACAAAACATCTGCCTCGTCATCATAATTTAGTTTTGGTTTTGGTGTGGCCATACTTGTTTACCTCCTAGTATTTTTGAACAAGGATACATAGTAATAATAAATAGCCGGTTTTTGTCGACAAGAACAGTAAAATAGCGAAATCTTCTTACATTCACGGTGGTAATATCTGGCTTTAGGTAGTATTTTTGAGTCTTTTTAACATAAAAATAGACATTGGGATCTTCGTTATCTTCTTTAATATAATCGGGATTCTGGAGGGTTTCTTTAAGAAGCTGTTCATTATGTTTGACGTGTTCTCTCTCTCTTTCTTCAGTGACGTGCTTGAAAGTTTTCTTGGTAAGAGCCACGTAGCCAAGCTTTTTAGCTTTTAGTTTAAGAAAAGTTACCTTAGAGAAGTCAATGGTCATTGACGAGACTCTCTATTTAAGAGAAATGTGAGTATAGGAAGCAACGATTCTCTTGTCAACTAATTATTTGTGTTTTTATTATCCAAAAGCCATTTCGTAAGTTCAATAATTGAAATTATGATTTGAGTATATTATAGTAAAGCCTAAAGCTTTGTCAATAGTTCCACGCTTTTTGTCAATGCAAAGTAATTATGTCACCCTTTCTGCAAAATGAAAATGTGGTGCCCCTACCAGAAAAGCTTCTTTTTGAGAAGGAGCGTATCTTTTCTCTTCTTGAGGAACAATAGGTTTGAAGGGAAGCGCCTGTCCCCATAACTGATCCCAAGAAAAAGACCAGAGAGAATTCCGCACAAGAGTTCATGTGGAGCCCAGTGGGGTCTGAGGCTGCTTGCTCCGATAGCAAATCCCATAGCAGATTGGTGAATTAATAAGTACATCCCAATATGCCAAATGGCCACTGCGTCGACGTATTTCAATATAACCATGTTATGCTCGCAACTCAACATACGAGTTTGAGCTAGTAAAATCCTTAGCCAGAGGGTAATTCAAGGACTTTGGAGACCGCACCATTTACTAGGTCATATTTACGGTTAAGGTCGGACACTCCCTCAATTTTTTCTTCCCACACAGCCAAATCTCAGCATTTATCAATCTGGGTTTTTTGGAAGGATGGCATAGCAGGAGGTCTGTTTTTGACGGGACGCTCTTTTCAGCTAGGATAAGAACCAGTTCTTCATAAGAACAAACCAAAAAGGAGGATATGTTCGATGATAGTTACGACTGTCACTGTCTATGTCAAGCCTGAGAACATTAACGATTTCATTGAAGCAAGCACAGAGAATCACGAAGCTTCAATTGAAGAACCCGGTAACGTGAGATTTGACGTACTTCAATCAATGACCGATCCAACAAGATTCTTACTTTACGAAGCTTATCAATGTGAAGAAGAAACAGCAGCACACAAAAAAACAGAGCATTATCTGAAATGGAGGAGAAAAGTTGATAGCTGGATGGCAAAAGCACGCGAAGGTGTCTCCCATCGGGTGATTTGTCCCAGGGATAGAAGTAAATGGTGATTACGCAGTTTATGTTGCAGAATACCAAGAATTCATCTGGGGATAAATTTACTGCTGAGGCAGGTCATAAAAAGTCTAATCTTCTGGAGTGATTTCGTACCATCGAAAGTCAGTCGTCACTTTAAAACCCATCTTTTCGTAAATTGACCGCCCCATGACTGATGCTTGCAGAGTCGCCACGTCACAACCCAGCGCTTCACCAGCCTTGACAGCATGCCATGAAATAGTCGTTGCATAACCTCGGCCACGGTAATCAGGCAAGGTTGAAACCCCGTAGACACCCGCAACCCGACCAGTGGTGACTAAACAAGAGGTACATACTGGTTTATCACCTACATAACCGACGAACATGGAAACTGTCGGGTGATCCCGAAATCGCGGACTCGCCAGGCGCTGCAGCAATGAGAACGGCAGATTGGAGCCCGCTGCGACCGTTGCTTGAAAAAGCGCAAGCTCCTCATCGTTGCTGACAGAGCGAATCTCTAGATCGGCTGGCTTTTCGGGTGCTGGCGGGATCGGGAAAAGGGTCATCCCAGGCGCAGGTGTGGCTGGCTTGTGCTTACGACTAACAACGAGAGTCTCTGTAGCATCATCAACTCCAGGCGGAATACATATAATTGCAGGTAAGTTGCGTGCCTTAAAATGATGAACAACCCGGTCGAGTGACTCCTCAGCCATTTTTAAGGGTCGCTGTACAAAGACTAAATTCATAAAGGCAAAGGGTTACCCACAATCTGTACGCAAGAAACCGTCAAACTCATGTATTTCACTTTGATCTGAACCCTCGATAATCAGTCGCCATGTCTCAAAGTAATTCGTGTTGGCCCAAAACAACCTACGCTTTTCCATAATTGCCTCCCGACCAAACCGTTGTCAAGCTGACCTGCCCCCATTAATAGTACCACTTGTTAAGCTAGAGCTGCTGGTGTCTTTGACCTCCACAACCTATCCCAAATCTCAGCGCTTGTCAATCTGGTTTTCGGAGGATCTGCGTTGGAGATAGTCTAGCAAAAGGGATTTAGTCGTCAATTAATGTTTGAATGCTTGGATACTCTTCTTTGACAACAACAGCTTTTGCATTAAGATGAATGAAGATAGTACCTCTGAATGGAAGAAAGAAGCAACAAAAGAAGTAGATAAAGGTTTCGGATTGAGCTTTCTGCTTCTCTTAAAGAGAAGGCAATGCAAAAAAGAATGAATACCAAAAGGAAGGATACATTCCAGCTTCCCAGGCAATCAAGATTCTATGGTGAGTGCATTGAAGTTCAAACGGCCGATGGGTCCTTTTATCCTTCGGCCTTTGTCTGGTGTGGCCAAAAATATACTATCACCAAAATAATTCATGCTTGGCCAGACTGGGGATATGGAAGGTCCACTCTCGATAAGAAAAACTGGCGATTGAGGCATCACCGGAACTACTTTATTGTCCGAACAAATGCCGGCCAACTCTTCAAGATATACCACGATCGGGGAGTCAAGAGAAATTCCCCCAAGGCGTGGATTCTAAGTGAGGAGCTCTTGGCTGTTCACCCTCGAGAGAAGCCGTCTCAAGCGCGAGAATTTCTACTGGGCGAAAAGAAGAGAAATGAAAGTCCAATAAAACCTCGAACCGACAAAAGCTTTGGAAAGTGAAGAATGGCAATAATCTGTCCGAATTGTAAACAGCAGTATGACGTTACATTATTTGAATTCGATAGTGTTGTCGCATGTGATTGCGGAGCGAGGATAAGACTTGATCCTAGAAGGGGTATAGTTCTAGAAACAGAAAGTTCACAAAATAGAAGGAGGCGGACGATGACTACTTCTTTTATTTCAGGATTTGAAGCTGCTGATAGAATCAAAAACTTGATTCACAAAGATACGCAGATAGGAGAAGATAAGGTCTATCTTACTGTGAAACAGATATACTCTTTAGATAAAAAAGGCAGTTTAGATTTTGGTGGTAGTGAACTTAACCTAGCAAAAAGAAAGCCTCTGCTTCCGAAAAAGAAGCTTACAGAAGATAAATATGGATGGTGGGACCTTAATCAGGGCATGTACCTTGTTGAGTTTAACGAACAGATAGATTTGGAAGATAGAGAAATAGCTATCCTCGAGCCTCGAGAAGAGCTTTTACACAATTGCTCTTTTCATCCTCTTCGGATTATGACACCTGAAGAAAAACTCTCTTTCATTCCTTTGAATGTTGGATACCAGGGTATAGATATCAAGCAAAATGCCCGTATCTCAGTGTTGAGAATAGTGAAGAGATAAATCCAGATCAAGTACTAAAGAAAGCTTATCAAACAGCACTAACAAAAGCTCATCTAGTAGAGTTAATTATTCTGCTGCACAATTCAATAGAGATTTATGGAGGTCCTTATCTTTCAAGATGCAGATTAGTGGACGAGAAGTTAAGGTACTTTTTTTCAAAGACACCGGGACATTTTATGTAGAGCTTCTTCTACGAGAAGGTGACTGTCCAGAGAAAAAAGAGTTCCCCGAAGTTCAGATGTGCTCAGGAGATTGTCAGGGTACCTATCTCAGTGCAATGGTTAAAGAAAACATGGTGAAGATCGTCGGTAGCATTTTCCCCAAACCACATATTATGTATAGCGAAGAATTTGCCAAAAAGCGTCACCTGAGAAGAGAGGAAATTACCCGCTACAGCAAAGATTACCTGGAGAGGAACCGGTATACTCTCGATTCATACATGGGTGGAAGAAAGAAGAGAGTCTATGTAGGAGAAGAGCACGTGGAGACTATCTTCGAAGGCTGCACTTTTCGGGTAGCAGAAGGAGCATTCGATGATTTCTTGACAAAGCTCCGGAAAGATGAACTTGAAAGAATCGCGAAGAACTTGGAGAAGATAAAGAATAAGGCTGCTCCCACTACAACCAAAGACTTCGGCAAGTTCCTTAGACTGTAAGAGCCCTAGAACAGCACTGTGCACAAACCTAAATGAGAACCTAACAGGCACCAATGGAGCGAGCGAATGAAAAGGGTTCCAAGACACGTAAGAAGCGTCGCTGTTACAATTCGCTAACAAAAACTGATAACCCTCTCATCATATCGCTTGAAGTCAAACCGAAACTAAAACTGAAAAGAAAACGCAAACTTATTCCATAACCTACCAAGTATTTATCTCAGTATTCCTCTGGCCTGCTTTTCGGAAACAGTGTTAACCCAGATCTCAGCAGTTGTAGATCTGGGTTTTGGGGACTTAGTGATCCAAGGGCTGAATCTTATCGTAGGAATGTACGGCCTTTATATTCCAATAGGTCCTTGGCTTTTTGTTTGCAGCATTCGATTGTATCATCAGGAATATTCCTCAAATCATGAAAACGCCATTCTGAGATTTCAGACTTTTGAATACGGATTTGGTCTTCGCTCACATCGCCTTTCATTCTGAAGAAAAACAGAACTTG
The DNA here is from genome assembly GCA_030610725.1 of Candidatus Aerophobota bacterium. Lineage (GTDB taxonomy): Bacteria > Aerophobota > Aerophobia > Aerophobales > AE-B3A > AE-B3A. The sequence continues at coordinate 10,201 of JAUWRE010000009.1, forward strand.
CTGTACTCTGTCCTTGTTTGGGTATTCAATAGTCCAATTAGAACCACTATAAACACTGATTAGCTCGTCTATCTCTAGCTGAATTCCCAATTCCTCTCTTAGTTCTCGTTTTACAGCAGTCTGAATCGACTCGTCTAATTCTAGCAAACCACCCGGTATCTGCCACTTGTCTAGTAGTCGGTGCCGAACCAGCAAGATTCTATTGCCCTCAGTAATTGCGCCTGCAACGCTAGGGAGGATAAGTACCTCACTACCCACCAGCTGTCTTATTCTTTGCCAGTAGTCAAGTTTACCGGATACACTCATATCAACAATGTTTTTGCTATCAGGGAGTGACTTTTCTTTGACGATGACCCATTTAACACCAACAGAAGAATCTATTGAGTGCCACTTGTGTTTCTCATAAGGATCGACCACTAAGAGCATCTCTTTTGAGAGACAGACAATTCTACCTTCGACTTGTATAGCTCCCTTCCCTTCTATAATCAGGTAGTACTCCTTATACGGATGATGGTGTAGTTGATTATTGCCTGGAATGCTTTTCAGATTCTGAGTAAGACCAATCTCAATTTCCGAGCCGTTCCAGTGACCACAAAACAGGTGTGATTTACCTTTCTTGTACAGTCTCATAGTGCCAAACCTAACCCAAATCCCAGAACTTGTCAATGTGGTTTTGGGGAAGGGCTCAGCTGGGTTTTAGAACACTAGCTGACATGGAATTTCCCTCATCCTAAAAAGGTAAGCTAGTTCAGTGCCTTTTTGAGCAAAGAACTCATTCATCCTTGCCCTCTCCAGGCCATACTTTCGGTAGACCCAGTCAGCATAGTGATAGTTCATTTTGTCGATGACGACATAGTCCACTTTACCCTGTAGTTGGGAGGGCAGGGTCTCTGTTTTTGGGAGCATGGGGGCAATCATGACGTACGTTCTAACTTCCTCTCTGTGTAAGATTTTCAGGGCGTTGATCCTCTCCTCAATGCGTGGAGCCTTGGGCTCAAAGATTGACCTGAGTTCCTCATCTCCGGTACCAATACTAAAACCGACTTCTAATTGGTCAAATCTTTTCAACAGGTCCAAATCTCTCAAAACTAGAGGCGACTTGGTTTGGATTGTAACTGGCCACCCGTTCCCTTGTAAGACTTCGAGGTATCTTCTGGTAATCTCATATTCTTCCTCAATGGGTTGATATGGATCGCATACTCCACTTATCCAGACTCTGCCAACTTTCTTTTTCTTCACTTCCTCAGCCAGTAGTCCCGGAGCGTTGACTTTTGCATCAACAAAGTCCCCCCAGCTCTCCCTATGATGGGTGAATCGTTTCATGAATCTCGCATAGCAATAGGAGCACCCGTGCTGGCAACCACGATAAGGGTTGATGGTCCACTCGTAGATTTTTGACTCAGAGAGAATACTCTTTGCCTGGATTTCCACAGTCCTCATTTTCCTATAGCCCCAAACTTCACTTGCTTTCTCAGAGACTAACGTCTCATGTTTCATGCAACTCTTCCAGAGATAAATTAGGCCAATTCTCAGCACTTGTCAACATGAACCTTTTCTGCTTTGGTCGCCACGAATGTATTTATATACCGGTCAAGCAGCTCCTTGCCCCCACTATTATCTTCATAGAATCCGCTTATGATGAATCCCGCATCAATTTGTCCTTTGATTTGATCCTCAAGAGTGTGGCCGAATTCCAGCGGTTCTTTGGCTTCAAGTTGTCTCTTTAACTGGTCTTTTGGCAAGCTCTCAATGTCCGAGTAAGGAATTGAATACGATACTTTGAGGATTCCTTTTTCGTACTCATCATAGTCAAAGATGTGAAGCAGCGGGTTATCAAAGCCGGATATGAGGGTACCCTCAGGGCTGAGAACCCGGTAGGCCTCTTTCCAAACCAGCAAGACGTCTGCAACGAAGGTATTTGATACCGGATGCACAATCAAATCGAAACTACTATCTGAAAAAGCAGCTAGATCAGTCATGTTGCCTCTTACTGTTCGAATATCGAGCTGGTCACGCTCTGCCACGTATATATCCTGTTCTAACTGCTTTCTTGAATTGTCAAAGACCGTTACCCTGGCCCCCGCAGCAGCAAGAATGGGACCCTGTTGTCCACCCCCAGAAGCAAGACACAACACCCGAAGTCCTTCTAATTTAGGGAACCAATCATCTGGTACCGGTTTCACCGAAGTAAGAAAGATTTCCCATTGCCCAGCTCTTGCTTTCCGAATCAGCTCAGGCGATACCGGTTTTGTCCAGACATTTCCTGATTCTACTTCCCGGTCCCATGCCTCACTATTGT
>JAUWRE010000029.1 GCA_030610725.1 Candidatus Aerophobota bacterium
TCAAGAGGCCATAAGGAGAAGGCAAGCCCTCTTCCTGTTTTCTCAAAAAGCGTTTTTTAAAGAACTAATGAAACTTTAATCTTGAAACTACAGAAAGTCAAATAACAATCTTCACCTATAGTGAAGATTATACCAGGAGAAAATAATGGAAATAAGAGAAGTAGGCGATACTCCCCGACCTCTTCCTGAAGGGAAGGAAGGGATAAATAAAAAGATAGACAAACTATCCCCTCAGGAGAGGCAGGATAAAATAGACATATCTCTGGAGGCTAAGAGAATACCCAGATATGTGGAACTGGTAAAGAATCTTCCCAGAGTACGACAAGAAAAGATAGAAACAGTAAAGAAAAAAATAGCCAGAGGAGACTATCAATCTGAGGAGATAACCAAGAAAACTATAAAAAAATTGCTTCCCCATATTCTTTAGGATGTCTTTCCTTTAACTCTTTCCTAGTAATGGCGGAAAAACTTTCCCTATCAATTCATCATTTCCTTAATCTACATTAATCTACCTTACTCACCCGCTTGGCAAAAATTTTGCTTTATTAACTAGTGATTATCAAGCAACAAGCAACGGATTTTACCAAAGGAAATTTCTATGATAAGAGGACTTTACAGTGCAGCTTCGGCAATGTTAGCTACGGCCAGAGCTCAAGAGGTAATAACCAACAACATAGCCAATGTGAATACACCCGGTTTTAAAAGGAATATTCCTGTTTATCAATCTTTCTCCAATATTCTACAAAGAGAGATCGATGAGGACACACGGCAAAGCAGATTGCAAGAGACATCTATAGACTTAGCCCAGGGGGAATTTACCTTTACCGATAATATCTTCGATTTTGCTCTGGAAGGAGAAGGATTTTTTGTTCTATCCACTCCTCAAGGTATAGCCTACACTCGAAACGGCAGTTTTTCTCTGGACAAAGAAAACAGATTAGTCACCTCAGAAAACTTCGCCTTAATGGGTGAGAGGGGACCCTTAATTATTCCGGTAAAAGACATAGCTGAACTTAGATTTAATCAAAATGGAGAGATACGAATAGGAGAAAAAGTGCTCGACCAAATAAGAATAGACATTTTTCCTGATGTCTCTTTTCTTGCTAAAATAGGAAAGAATGCATTTCAACTTTCCCAGGAGGTGCAAACTACCAGAGCAACTGCTGTGCGTATCAAGCAAAAATATCTGGAAACCTCCAATGTAGATATAATTTCCGAAATGATAAATTTGATTGATAATCTACGGGTTTATGAGGCAAGCCAAAAGATGATTCAACTTCAAGATAACACTCTAGATAAGCTTTGCAATGAAGTAGGAATGATAAGGTAAGGAGATAAAACTATGTTAAGGGCGTTATGGGCAGCAGCAGCAGGCATGAAAGCTCAACAGCTTTTTGTGGACACAATAGCCAATAATCTAGCCAATGTGAACACGCCGGGTTTTAAGAAAAGTAGAGTCAACTTTCAGGATTTACTTTATCAGACAGTAACCATTGCCGGAAGTAAGGCCCCGGGAGGAGGGCAATTACCGGTGGGTATCCAGATTGGCCTGGGAGTTCAGCCGGTAGCTATAGAAAAGTTATTCTCGCAGGGAGAAATTACCGAAACACAGAATCCTTTAGATATAGTAATTGAAGGTAATGGCTTCTTTCAGGTTCTGCAGGCGGACGGAAATGTAGCCTTTAGTCGGGATGGCTCGTTCAAATTAGATAAAGATGGTCGTCTAACCACTGCTAACGGGATGCCTCTAGAGCCAGAAATAATTATTCCAGCCGACGCTATTACTGTTTCTATCTCTCATGATGGAACTGTCTCTGTGCTAACTCCCGGCACCACCACCCCTCAGGAGGTAGGAAAAATCAACCTGGCTAAGTTTATTAATCCGGCAGGGTTGGAGAATCTCGGCTATAATCTTTACAGAGCTACTGATGCCTCGGGAGAGGCCGTTACCGGAACACCCGGGCTGGAAGGTTTTGGAGCTGTCGCCCAGGGGTTCCTGGAGATATCCAATGTTCAGGTGGTGGAGGAGATGGTAAATATGATTATTGCTCAAAGAGCTTACGAAGTTAGTTCTAAGGCTATCGAAGCCACCGATGAAATGCTGCGTATTGCTAATAATATCCGCAGATAAGAGGGAATGTTAATCCTGAGATAATTAAGCCGGGCAATGAGTTGTATTCATCAGCCAGAGAGCAAAAATGAAATTGGGTGAGAAAATGCTATCAAAGCTATCAAAAATGCTGTCAAGGAAGAGAATGTCACTTGTTCTAATAGGGTTGATTCTGTTTGTTGGTAGAGCAGGTTACTCGGAAACAAAGACAAATATTTATCTGAAAGATTTTGCCTGGATAGAAGGAACATCTGTCCAGTTAGGGGAAATAGCCGAGATTGAGGGCAATGAGGAATTAGTGGAAAGACTGAAGAAGATAAAGATTACTTCTGCTCCTACCCTGGGTAAATCTCGTGTTATTAATCAGGATTACATCTGGGTTCGTTTATATCAAAGCAAAATTAAGGCTCAGGAGGTAATCTTTCAGGGAGCTAAAGAAGTAAAAATTACTGTCTTATCTAATACTATTGAGAAAGAACAGGTGTTGAGAGCAATAGAGGATAGTCTCTCTACTTTCCTCAAAGAAGAGGAAGTGGAAGAGATGGAAGTGGAGATAGGAAGAGTGGCTTTTTCCTTTCCTCTCCTGGTTCCAGTAGGCGGATTAAGATTGCAAGGAAAAATTTCCTCCTCTTCCTTTGATTCCTCTCGTCTCACTATCCTTATGGAAATATACATAAATGAAAACCTCTACCGTACTCTTTCTATTCCTTTGAAAATTAAAATATTCAAAGAAGTTGTGGTTGCCACCAGAAATCTTTATACTGACCACACCTTCACTAGAGAGGATATAAGAAAAGAGAAAATATTGATAAATGTAAATAAGCAAGATGAGGAGTGGCTCTGTGACCTGCAAGAAGTGTTGGGTAAAAGATTGCTCAGGAATATTTCTGCTGGGACACCTTTGAAAAAAGAACTCCTGGGGTTTCCTCTTCTAGTAAATCAAGGAAGTCTGGTTACTCTTTTCATAGAAGGGGAAAATATTAGAATCCATGCTCAGGGAAAAGCTCTGGAGAAAGGAGGCAAAGGGGAGACGATTAAGGTCCTCAATATTGACTCTGAGAAGAGACTTGAAGGCATAATAATAGATGTAAATAGTGTAAGGATTTATATATAGGGAGGATAAAATGAAAAACAAAGTAGTCAAAGTTGGTATCTTAACTTTAATAATAATCTGGGGATTAATTGGTTTGGCCAGAGCAGGGACTGTTGATTCCTTGTTCACTACCCATCGGGCTAGTAAAATTGGTGATGTGGTCCTGGTCAATATTTATGAGTCCTCTATTGCCTCGCAAAGCAGCAATACCAGCATGGGTAAACAAACCCAAATCGGTGGCGAGGTAACCAGTTTTTTCGGCCAATCTGGAGTCACTCTTCCAACCTGGGGATGGACGCATGGGGGTAATTATAGTGGTTCTGGCTCCACTGAACAACAAGGGACTATAATTGCCACAATTACCGCTTCCGTGGTGGAGATTCTTCCTAACAACAATTTATGCATCCGGGGGCAAAGAGTTATCCAGATTAATCAGGAGGAACAGATGATATTTATAGAAGGAATTATTGCTGCTCATGACATAAGTGAGGACAATACCATTTTTTCCACTCAAATTGCTGAAGCTCAAATAAGATATGAGGCTAAAGGTGCTCTAAAAGAAAATCAGCGACCGGGAATTCTCTCACGCATATTGAATTTTATTTTCTAGGACTAATTTGATGGTACAGGAATTTCCTTTTTGGACGCTGATAAACACGGATTATTAAGATTTAAGTATTAAAAACTAACTGAAGAGTCACTAAACCTTAGTTTTGAGCCAGAGGTAATACAAATTTTCTTTAGACATAATCTGCGAAAATCTGCGTACCAATTAATTTAAATATCAGGAGGCTCTGATGAGAAAAGTCATTCCAATAATATTGAGCTTGATTATGCTACTCCTTATCTCTGCCCACGCTATAGCTGAGGCAGAGGTAAGAATAAAGGAAATGGTAAGTTTTGAGAAATGGCAGGAAGTCGAATTGTTTGGTTATGGCTTAATTGTTGGTCTAAATGGGACAGGAGATAAAGGTGGAGCTACCTTCACTGTCCAATCTGTAAGCAACATGCTGCAGAAAATGGGTATTACTGTGGATCCTGACAACCTGCGCATAAAAAATGTAGCAGCGGTGATAGTAACGGCTACTCTTTCTCCCTTTATAAGAAAAGGAAGTCATATAGATGTAATGGTATCTTCCCTGGGAGATTCTACCAGCCTGGAAGGAGGAACCTTACTTCCCACTCCCCTGCAGGAAATGGGGGGAACAATCTATGCTTTAGCCCAGGGTCCCGTTTCCATAGGAGGGTTCAACGTTGCTGCCGGAGGGGGAAGTGTGCAGAAGAATCATCCCACGGTAGGACGAATCCCCGACGGAGCTATGGTGAGAGAAGAAATTTCTCTGATTATGCCTGAAGAGGAGCTATCCTTGATTCTTTCCCGGCCTGATTTCACTACCGCCAGTCGGATGAGTGAGATAATAAATAAAGATTTCTCTCAGAGTCTGGCTAAAGCTGTGGACCCCAGCACAGTGAAAGTAGAAATTCCTCAGGAATATCAAAAAGAAGGTCTTCTCATTAGTTTCATCTCCCGCCTGGAGAATCTTTCCCTTGTTCCGGACAGAATAGCCAGAGTGGTCATAAATGAAAGAACAGGGACCGTAGTGGTCGGTGAAGGTGTGAAAATTTTCCCGGCCGCGGTTGCTCACGGCGGTCTTCTTATCACCATCACTCAAACCCCTATCATTTCTCAACCGCCTCCTTTCTCTGAAAAAGGTGAAACCGTAGTTACCGAAAAGACCGATATCGAGGTAACTGAAGAGCAAGGTCGACTGGCACTGGTGCAGGGAACTACCGTGCAAGAGCTGATCAATGCTCTCAATGCTCTGGGGATAACTCCCCGCGATGTGATTGCCATTTTTCAAGCATTAAAAGAAGCAGAAGCTTTGCAAGCAGAGCTAGTAATAATGTAAAAGGGAGGTTACTTGTATGTCTTACTCTTCTATCTATTCTTTCTCTCTTTTTAGTCAACTTAGAGCACCTTCTACTTCAGATTTTTCACAAACAAAGGAAAAAGACCTGAAGAAGATGTGCACTCAGTTCGAGAGTATATTCATTACTCATCTTCTACGCCAGATGAGAAAGGCCCTGCCAAAATCTGATTTTTTAGGAGGTGGAATAGCGGGGGACATTTTCAGGGACCAATGGGATGAGGTATTGGCAGAAAAGATTGCCCAGGGAGGAGGTATTGGCCTGGCCAAAATTCTTTATGAAAAAGTCAGCCACCAGGAATCAATCCCTACCCCTGGGTTTGAGGACATGTATCTGCGAAAATCTGTGTCCTGATTATCTTAATAGTGTAGGAATTTTTTTTTCCCCTCACCTCAATCCTCTCCCCACGGGGGAGAGGGAAGGGAGAGGGGGTAACTTGAACTATGTCTTGAACTTGCTATCAGCTATCAACAATGAACTACGAACTAACACAGGAGGTGAAAAGGAATGAAAGTTAAGCTGGAGGAATTGATTCAAATTCTGGAGAAAGAGGCAAGTTTATACGAGGAATTGCGTCGACTCTCCCAACAAGAAGAGGAAGTAGTAATAGAAGGAAATCTAAAAAAGCTGGATAACATTGTCAGGCAGCAAGAAGGTTTATTCTTGTACCTGAGAAACTACGAAAAGGCAAGACATCGTCTGGTAGAGTCTTTGAGGCAAATTCTTTCCCTTCCCGAAAAAGTCACTCTCTTAGAGCTGGCTAAGGCGATAGGCGAACCCTATGGGTCGCAACTTGAGAATCTTCAGAAGACAATAACTGGCCGGCTGAGTAAGATAAGCAAATCTAATAAGAATAACGTATCTCTTCTCGAATACTCGGTAAAAATCATTGACGAATATTTCCGTTTCCTGGCCGGAGTAGAGAAGCTGCCTATCTATACCTCTCGTGGCTGGACCAAGAAAAGAACCCAGAAGAGGAAATTAGTGGACCAGAGAACCTGAAATAGTTCATAGTCGTTGGTGAATAGTGAATCGCAAGCAAACAAGAAGCCAAGCGGTTGTAGGGTTTGACTGACGATTCACCATTCACGGTTTGCGCAATACGCAATACGATATACGCAATACGATATTTAAGGGAGTCTTTCTATGGAAGGATTAAGGTCACTAGAAATAGGCGTACGGGCAATCAGGGCCCAGCGTGAGGCACTTCACACTATCGGGCATAACATTGCCAATGTGAATACCCCCGGATATTCAAGGCAGAGAGCCATTCTGACCACTACGCTTCCTTCGGGGTCCATGGGAACCGGAGTGAAAGTGGCGGTGATTGAAAGAATCAGGCACGGGGTGACTGACTTTTATATAAGAAAAGAAACTCCCACTTTCAACCAATGGAAAGCAAAATTTGAAGTCCTGGAACAGGTAGAGGTTCTTTTTAATGAACCCTCGGAGGCAGGAATCAGCAATACACTGGGCGAGTTCTGGGATGCCTGGGCTGATTTAGGCAACAATCCGGAGAACGCAGCCGTCAGAGCTAATCTAAGAGAACAGACAAGAACCTTATGTGAGAGCTTGAGTGGTCTCTATGGTATATTAAAGGACCTTCAGACCAATATTGACCAACAGATAGAAGCGGAAGTGGAGGGGTTAAATAGTGTTACCCAGCAGATAGGAGACCTCAATCAGCAAATCGAAAGAATCGAATTGGGAGGAAGGGAGACCGCTAACGACCTCAGGGATAGTCGTGATTATCTCCTTGATGGGTTATCAGAAACGATAAACTTTACTTATAAGGAGACGGACGACAGCATCATCAGGATTAGTATATTTGGACAACTGCTGGTGAGTAAATCGAAAATCGCTGAAATTATGACTGAAAGCGGTGAGAACGGATATCTGGATATAAAGTGGAAAGACACCGGCGAAAGTGTGGTCATAGCTGATGGAAAGTTAAGGGGATTAATTGATGCCCGCGACCAGATTATCCCAGAATTTCTTGACTCTCTGGACAACCTTACCTCTTCGTTGATAGAGGAAGTAAATTATCTCCACCAGCGGGGGATGGGACTGAATGGAGACAGAGAGATAGCGGGATGGAAAGATTTTACCGGGACCCTGGATGCCGATGGGAGTTTCGGTATCAATGGAGTGACCATAGAGGTTTCTGAACTGGACGATCTGGATGCGATTATCATCAAGATAAATGTTGAAAAGGAAAATACTGGTGTTGAGGCCAGTAATCAGGAAGGCCGGCTAGTACTTCAGCCCTATTCTGATAATCCTAAAACTATTGGTATCACTGATGACCCCGATGGAATTATGCGAGAAGACCTGGGAATTTTAGCTGATTTTTTTGAAGGGTCAGGAGCAAACGACATCAGTCTAAGCGATGCCATCATAAATGATATTAACAAAATTGCTGCTTCCCAATCCGGTGCTCCGGGAGATAATAGCAATGCCCTGGCTATAAATCTACTAAAGGGAGAGCTAACTGTAGATGAAGGAACGAGCACCTTCGGCGATTATTACAGCGGAATAATAGGGAAGCTGGGTGTTAAAACCAGACAGGCCTCCTATCTACAGAGTAACAAGGAGCTTCTCCTGACAACACTAAAAGATCGAAGGCAGAGCATCTGCGGAGTTTCTCTGGATGAGGAAACAACCAATATAATCCTCTTTCAACAGGCCTATCGAGTAGCTGTCGCTTTTTTGAAAACCGTCAATGATATGCTGGATATTCTTACCACCAGCATGGGAGTGTAAGAGATGCGTATTACTGATTCAATGCTGGCCCAAAGGGTGATTAATAGTATAAATGATAGTAAAAGTCGTCTGGCTGAGCTGCAGAACATTCTTTCCACCGCTAAACGGGTCAACAAACCTTCCGACGACCCTCTCCGCATATCCCATATTCTCAATTTGAGAAGAAAAATCAAGGAGACCGAGCAATATCTCGAAAACGTTGAAATTGCTGGTACCTGGCTTGATATGGCTAATCAGGTTCTGGCTCAGAGTGGGGATGTACTCAATAGTGCTAAGGTCGTTGCCCTGCGTGAAGCCAATGCCACCGCCACTGCCGACTCTCGGGCATCTTCCGCCGAGGAAGTAAGAAGTTTGAAAATACAATTTCAAAATTCAGCCAATACAGTCTATGCCGGTCGATATATTTTTGCCGGAACCAAAACTCTTACCCAGCCCTTTGATGAGAATGGAGAATACCATGGCGATCAGGGGAAAATCGAGATTCAGGTGGGAGAGAAGAGAATTGTAAGTATGAATTCTCCCGGGGATGAAGTATTTCAGGGAGGAGAGGATATATTTGCCGTTTTATCAGACCTGGAGACCGCTTTAGAAAATGATGATTTGTCGGGAATAAGCGATAAAGTGGGAAAGCTAGATAACTGTCTTGCTCAAATACGTCGCTGGCAAGGAGATTTTGGAGGTAGAAGCCGAAGAGTAGAAATTTCTAGAAATCAGCTTCAGGATCAAACGGTGCAAATGACCAAAATTCTCTCCTCTGCCGAGGATGCCGATATGGTTAAAATTGTGGTGGAACTCCAGGCTGCTGGGGTAGCCTATCAGGCAGCTCTTTCTGCCGGTGGACAGATTCTGCAGTATACCCTTATCAGCTTCTGGGAGTAAAGGAATGCAAATAACCAGCTCACGTTTTGGAAAAATAGAGGTCCGGGAAGAGGAAATTATCACCTTCCCTGAGGGCCTGATCGGTTTTTGCAGCCTTAAACGATACCTTATTATAAAGCGAGAGGCAGATAGACCTTTTCAATGGCTTCAAGCAATAGATAACCCGGAACTTGCCTTTCTCATCACCGACCCCCTTTTATTTTGCCCTGACTACAATGTTGAACTTAATCCTCAGGAAAACGCAATTTTGAAGCTAG
>JAUWRE010000090.1 GCA_030610725.1 Candidatus Aerophobota bacterium
TTGAGGAAAAGGTGAAAAAATTGTCTAAGACTATGGAAGATGAATTAGAGCAAGGTTATCAAGAAGAATTCGAGCTTTATCAATCTATGTTTAAGGTTAATCTGGAGCAGGATAGAGCCATTAAATCGGGAGATATAAAAAGGGTCTTTTCTCTTGGTAATCAGAAGCAAGAGATCGTTAGCAAAGTAGATGACATAGAAAGCAGGTTATCTCCCTGGAAAAAAAAGCGCACCGAGTCAAAGTTTCCTCCCATCAATGAAGAACTATCTGCCTTGATCAAGAAAATCGGTTCTTTATTGGAAAAGATACTTGTTCAGGAAAAGGAAAATGAATTTTGCCTCAAAGTATTTTTGGGGAATATTGGTCAAAATCTTGAACATATTCAAACAGGTAAAATTCTACATAATGCCTACAGCTATCGTAAAACACCAGCACGTTTTATGGACCAAAAGAGATAAGAAAGGGGAAAAATGCCTCCTCAGCTTTTAGCCAAAGAAAAGACAGATATTGACATTCTAACGGTTGCCTTTCGTGACTTTACCCAGGCTACTCAAAGTTTAAAAGCAAGTTATCAGGTGGTTAAATCTCAGGTTGCCCGGTTAAACAAAGAGTTAGCCGAGGCAAATGAGAAACTAAGTCAGAAAGTTAGAGAATTAAGCGGGACACGTAATTATCTGAATAATACTCTGAATAGTATGATGAATGGCGTGATAGGTATCGATTTACAAGAAAGAATAACCATCTTTAATCAAGCGGCAGAAATCATTACCAGCTATGAAGCAGAAGAGGTTGTGGGGCTAGCCTACCAGAAGATTTTCACGGACAAAAACCGGTTTTTTACTTCTCTTTTTAAAAAAACTCTGCAAGAAAGAAGGGCCCTGATAGAAGAACGAATATTTCATCGATTCAACAAAAGAGTTCCCTTAGAAATTATAACTAATCCAGTTCAGGATAGAGAAGGAAAAATAGAAGGAGTATTGGCCGTTTTCAGGGATGTATCTTTAGTGAGAAAACTTCAGGAGGAGATTCGAGATAAAGAAGGATTGGCCATGACGGGAGAAATGGCAGCCAGCGTAGCTCATGAGATAAGGAATCCTCTGAGTGGAATTGAAGGATTTGCTCTTCTCCTGAAAGATTCGCTAAGGGAAAAAAAACAAAAGGAATGGGCTGATAGCATCATAGAAGGAGCCAGGAATCTGGATAATCTTGTAACCAATCTTCTCAATTTTGCTCGCCCTCTAAGACCTGATTTTCAGGAAATTGAACCGGCAAAAATCATAGAGGATGTTCTTCCCTTTGCTTTCCAGGAGGCTGAAAAGAAGAAGATGAGTCTTGAGGTTGTTAAACGATTTATTGCTCAAAAGGCAAAAATAAAGGGCGATGCGGACCTTCTTAAACAAGCATTTTTGAATTTCATGCTTAACTCTATTCAGGCTATGGCGGATGAGGGAAGATTAACTATCACCATAAAACAAACTAACTTTTCTTATGTCAATAAATTTTCAAGAGAAGAGAAGGGTGGCTACTTACTAACTAAATTTCCCAGACAGGTTTTGATAGAATTTTCAGATACAGGTTGCGGTATTTCGTCTGAGGAAAAGAAAAGAATATTCCGTCCTTTCTATACCACTAAAAAGAAAGGATATGGTCTCGGAATGGCCATCACCCGGCGAATCATCCAGAGTCATGAGGGTATTATTCAGGTAGAAAGCGAAAAAGGCAAAGGAACTACTTTCAGCGTGATTTTTCCGCTGAAAGAAGCAGAGGATTGAGATGGCCATAGAGAAAATTTTAGTGGCAGATGATGAGCCCCTTATAAGAAGACTTTTGCAGGAGATTCTGGAAAAAGAGGGATACGAAATTAGCCTGGCCGAAGATGGAGTGGCAGCCTTAGAACAAATCAAGAAAGAGAGTTTTGAAATGGTAATAACTGATATCCGAATGCCAGGAATGGGTGGAATAGAGCTCCTGGAGATGGTAAATCAAATCTCTCCTTGCACTTTGGTAGTAGCCATAACCGCTCATGGGAGTATAGAAAATGCTGTAGAGGCAATGAAAAAAGGAGCCTATGACTACCTCACCAAACCCATAACTCCTCATCAGATCAAATTAATCATCCAGAGAGCTTCTCAACATAAAAATTTACTGGAAGAGAATAAATACCTGAGAGAAGAAATAAACGAGAAATATCACTTTGAAGAGTTAATAGGGAAAAGTTCCCAGATAGAATCTATTTATAGAATGATTGCCCGGGTGGCTTCCAGCAAGAGTACTATCTTGATTCAAGGAGAAACCGGAACAGGTAAAGAGTTGGTAGCCAGAGCCATCCACTACCGTTCCTCTTGCAGAAACAATCCCTTTATAAAGGTAAACTGCGCTGCTCTACCTTCAGACCTTCTGGAAAGTGAATTATTTGGACATGAACAAGGAGCTTTCACTGGGGCCATTAAGAAAAAAGAAGGAAGATTTGAACTAGCCAACAAAGGGACTCTTCTTTTAGATGAAATAAGTGAGACTACTACCGCCTTCCAGGTAAAATTATTGAGAGTCTTACAAAAGGAAGGAGAATTTGAACGAGTAGGAGGAACAAAGACTATTAAAGCAGATGTGAGAGTGATTGCTACTACTAACCAGAAACTGGAAAAAAATGTTAGAGAGGGGAAATTTAGAGAAGACCTTTATTATCGTCTAAATGTAATCCCTATTTTTCTTCCTTCCTTACGAGAAAGGAAGGAAGATATACCTTTGCTAGTTCATCACTTTTTAAGGAAGTACAATCGGCAAAATGGCGCAAAAATAGAATCTATTTCCTCCCAGAGCCTTGCTTTAATGCAAGATTACAATTGGCCAGGCAATATACGAGAGTTAGAAAATATTATTGAGCGGGCAGTAGTGATGACTGAGGGTAAAGTTATTCTTCCGGAATATTTATCTCTAAAGGTGTCTTCAGAAGAAGAAATTATTTCTCGTTCAGAAAAAATGACACTAGAAGAGATGGAAAAAAGATTGATAGAAAATACCTTACAGAAAATGGGAGGTAATCGAACAAGAACGGCAGAAATGTTAGGTGTAACTGCTCGTACTATTCGTAATAAAATAAAGAAGTATTATCTGAACTAGGAAATTTTTTCCCCTCACCTTAATCCTCTCCCCGGTGGGGAGAGGAAGTAACGAGAAATCCTCTTTCTTTCGGGGAGGAAATGAGTGCTATCTAGCACCCTCTCTGGTGGGGAGAGGGGAGGAGTGAGGGGGGCACGAGCAACGAATTTGATTCACCATTCACTAATGACTACTTGGGTTGGCAAAAACTTTGCATACTGAAAATTGACAAAGGGAAAAACTGTGTTGATGAGAAAAGACTCGACCTATCTATGGTTAGAGAAGGCACTTGATGCCTGTTTATTACGTCATAAGGTCATTGCTAACAACATTGCTAATGTAAGTACTCCTGGCTTTAAAAGACTTGAGGTTGTTTTTGAGGAAAAACTGAAAGCTCTTCTCAACAAAAAGCCTGTTTCCTTCTCTCAACTTAAAAAAGTAGAGCCGGAAATTATTGAGGACCAGAATTCTGCCTGGCGTGAAGATTTCAATAATGTGGACATAGAAAAAGAAATGGTAGAATTATCCAAAAATACTTTGCAGTATAATCTTTATATTCAGTTGCTCAATGGAAAACTGGAAAAAATCAGAAAAGCCATAGCCGGGAGGTAAATACCAGTGAAGTACGTCATTGCGAACGGAGTGAAGCAATCTCTATTAGGTTGTTCAGGGCAATCTGAAGATTGCTTCGTCAGCACTTCGTGCTTCCTCGCAATGACAATATAGAATGTACTACGAAAACCTCAAGCGGGGTTGACTGAATATCTATCTCAGAAGGAGGAAGAAGAATGGAACCAACACAACTATTCTCCAGTATGAACATAAGCGCCTCAGGAATGAGTGCACAAAGATTACGTATGGACATAATCGCCAGCAACATTGCCAACGTTCAGACTACACGCACTTCTCAAGGAGGACCCTACCGAAAAAAAGAGGTCGTATTTGCCAGTATATTGAACAATAAGATGCAGGAAGGAGTTCGGGTGGCAGAGATATTTAGTGACCCTTCTCCTTTCAGGTTACTTTACAATCCGCAGCATCCAGATGCTAATCCGGAAGGTTATGTAGCTATGCCCAATGTAAATACAATTACCGAAATGATAGATATGATTGCAACCACCCGTTGCTATGAAGCTAACATTACTGCTTTTAAATCAGCTCAAAATATGTTCAATAAAGCCTTAGAACTGGGAAGGAGGTATTAATGGAAAATTTGCCTATTGAGGGGTTTGCTTCTTCCCCTTTAAAAGCCATAGAGCAAAAAATAAAAGAGAGTATATCCTCAGAAGAAAAAAGTGTCTCCTTCAGTAATATCTTAGGAGACTTAGTCCAGCAGGTCAACGCCCTGGATAAGAGTACTGGTCAGTCTATTGAGAAATTGATTGCCGGGGAAGCTGATAATATCCATCAGGTGATGATCGCTGCAGAGGAAGCCAGTCTTACCTTTAGTTTAATGATGGAGATTAGAAACAAATTGATAGAAGCCTACCAGGAAATTATGAGGATGCAGATATAGGAATAGATAGAAATATCGTATCTATTCAGCCATAGTACATTTATTTGTCATTGCGAGGAACGACAGCGACGAAGCAATCTCGGTTATGTTGCTCGGAATAAACTCCACAACCCCTAGATTGCCACGCTCCTTCGGAGCTCGCAATGACGTGTTTCACTGAGTATTTACGAAATATCCAAATATACCTAGCGGGGAAGAGATGGATTTACTAAAACAAATTATTGCTCAGATAGTGTCACTCTGGCAAAAATTAAAAGTGCGGCAAAGGATAATTATCGTCGTCGTAGTGCTCGTATTTTTGATTACTCTCTTTCTTCTTATTTCTCAAACTAACCAATCCAGATATTCTTTGCTATATTCCAATCTTCAGTTGGAAGAGGCAGCAGAAATAGTAGATAAGTTAAAGGAAAGGAATATCCCTTATCAATTAAAAGAAGGAGGGAGGACTATTCTTATTTCCTCTTTGGAGGTCTATGATACCCGTCTTCAGTTAGCTATGGAGGGAATTCCCCGTGGAGGAAAAATTGGTTTTGAAATATTCGATAACACTAACATATTGGGAATGACTCAGTTTATGGAAAAAGTAAATTATCAGCGGGCTTTACAGGGGGAGCTGGCTCGAACTATTCAAAGCCTGAGTGAGATAATGGAAAGCAGAGTGCATTTAGTTATTCCTGAGCCAACGCCTTTCCTGGAAGAGAAAAAATCATCCAGCGCTTCTATTGTTTTAAAGCTTGAACCAGGTGCTCAGTTAGGTAAG
>JAUWRE010000006.1 GCA_030610725.1 Candidatus Aerophobota bacterium
GCTATTGGGGAAATTTCCCGCAATATCGCTCACCTTAAGAGAAAGGAATCTTTGGCCAAGAAATTTCAGGAAAGATGGAGAACTCTAACTCACAATGCTCCTCATTTAATAATCACCATAGACAGACAGGGAGTGATTACCTTTGTAAATCAAAGGATAAAGCAACTTCTAGGTTATGATGTTGAGCAGATCATAAATAGCTCCCTGTCGACCCTTGTCAGTGATCAAGACTGGGAAGCTGTTGCCAAAGATATCATGGAGGTAACTAGTAAGGATCAGATGAAATCTTGTGTCTATCGACTTAAACAGAAAAACGGCTCAATAGCTATCTATGCTATGGATTGGTCTCCTTTGAGAGAATCCTCGGGAAAAATAGTGGGTGCAGTGGGGATGGCCACAGATATTACCAGAGAAAAAGAAAAAGAGGCAGAGCTCGTTCAGTCACAGAGACTTGAGGCCCTGGCAGATTTAGTAGGTGGGATAGCCCATCATTTCAACAACCTGATGACTGTTATTGTTCTGGAAGCTGACCTCATAGGTAAGGAGATAAGGAAACAAGGGAATGAGGTAATTGAGGAGATAATTGAGAAAAGATTAAAATCAATCAGCGAATCTTGTTTTCGAGGCACACAGAAAATAGATCTAATTCTGGAGTTCATAGAGGGGCTCTCTGGTAAACAATTTCTGATGATAGACATTGATGAGGTTGCTAAACAAGTGCTGAGTCAGGTCTCAGTCTATCTTAGAGCTAAGGCTATTCAGATAAATACCAAATGGGGTAAGGTTCCTCAAGTTTTGGGTTGTTCCTCCCAGTTGCGCAAAGCTCTAATAGAAATACTGATGAATGCCATCGAGGCTATGCCTAAGGATGGAAAGCTTGATGTAAAAACGGAAATGAAAAATGGTTATGCCACCTTGTCTATTGCTGACTCAGGAAGCGGAATGTCTGAGGATGTTCAAAAGAAAATGTTTGAGCCTTTCTTTACCACCAAAGAACCTACCAGGAACGGTTTGGGAGCAACAGTTGCTTATGGAATATTGAAGAACCATGGTGCAAAAATAAAGGTCTTTTCTGCTCCAGAAAAAGGCACCACCTTTGTTATCAATCTGCCCATGAAGCAGATGCCAAGATGTGGAGGAGAGAATTAGAAAGCAAGACCAAATGGGAGCAAAGATGAAACCTGCGCTCTCCATTGCTGTTTTAGTTATAGTTAGTGTTGAATGTATGGTAGCTGTTCAAATATCTCTTTCTCAGTCGAGTTCTTTAACTCAACTTCCCGAATGACTCATGGGGATAGAAAGCTAAAATATAAGGATCAAAAATGACTTTGACCACTATCCTTCTTTACTTGGTGATGATCTTGTTTGGAGTCGGGGTGGTAAACCTCTATCGCCATCTCCTTGATATGTACCGATTTGAAAAGACATATTTGAAAAAACCAGATATCGACGTGAGAAACGTACTGGCAAAAGCATTTCGTAATGGGGGTCTACCCTATTTTACCATCATGGTTCCGGCCAGGGAAGAAGTGGGAGTGATAGAGAATACTATCAGGAGATTAGAGCAATTCGACTATCCCAAATATAGCTATGAAATATTAATTATTACCGATGAAAGGGAGGCACTTAGTAATCCTGGCGAGAATACTACCAATGTTGCGCGAATCGTAGCCCAGGAATTAAACGAAAAATACCACAGAGAATTTGTTAAAGTTGCTGTGGTGCCAGTGGCATTTGACGGTTATTACTCTGGTCAGATAAACGGAGAAAACAATCGGTCCACCAAAGGAAGGGCATTGAATTGGGGCTTAAGACAAATACCAGATCATGTTGACATGATAGGTGTCTATGATGCGGACGCCAGGATACACCCTCATCTACTAAAGTTTGTAGCCTCCAGGAGGCTGGAACTAAATATTGATGTAATCCAGGGACCGGTCTATCCAGTCTCTAACTACCATAAAGTTACCACAGTTCCACACTTTGCCGGTTTACATCTTGCCTGGTGGCATAGAAGCTCCTATCCAAAGCTGGGAAAAGAAAAGAAGAAGCTGCAATTCCTGGCGGGCACTAATTACTTTATTGACAAAGACCTGATAAGACGAATCGGGGGCTGGGATTATGAAGCATTGACCGAGGATGCCGAACTTGGCTTAAGGCTCTATTCCCAGGAAAAAAGATTCGCCAAGTGGCATCCTTATGAGGAGATTGAACAAAGCCCCAAAAACTTCCGGGCCTTCTTTCACCAGAGAAGAAGATGGGCCGAAGGCTTCCTACAATTAGTTCCCCAAATCAGGAAAACCAAGATGCCGAAATGGGATAGATTGAGTATTTTATCAAGGATTTATACCGCCCCGCTAGTCTGGGTGTTTACGGAAGTTGGTCCCATTCTCGGTCCAATATTATATTTTACTCACATTTACAATAAAATTCCAGCTTCACTGCCCTTAATGATATACTCTTATACTCTGCTATTCGGGTCAATTTCTTATCTGGCCTTATACCCCCTAATGTACCACAAATTATACCAATACATTGAACCGAAACCGGCCAAATCTAAACGGCTGCTGCAATATGCAAAATTAGGCCTGCTGACCATTCCTTACTGGTTACTGCAGGCTCTACCCGAAATGAGTGCTATGAAAAGGTATCTATTGAGCCAGAAAACCATGGTATGGGAAAAAACTGAAAGAACCGATGAAAGGGTCCCTGGCTCTAAATTACCAGATAAATTAGCAGAGAAAGTATTTAAGGACACCGATTCAAGGGATAACTGGACAAGAATATGGCGGCAAAATCAGCAGTTTCACATAAGGAGGGCATCAAAATGAAATTTTGGGAAGATTCTGCTAAGGAACTGCCAGATATCAGGTCAGGAAGAATAAGCTCATATGGAATAAAATATGCGATAGTTCTGGGTACACGACCAGAAATAATAAAAATGGCTCCCATCATCAAGGAACTCAAACAGCGAGGCATTCAGCACATAGTCATTCACTCTGGCCAGCACTATTCACCAACTATGGATTCAAATATCTTTAAAGATTTAAATCTTCGACAGCCTGATTACAATCTTAGAATTGGTTCAGATTCTAGAGAGAAGCAGATAGAAAAAATTAGGAAAAGCCTTATAAGAGTACTCAGACATGAAGAACCAGATATTGTTCTGGTGCAGGGAGACACAAACACTGTGCTGGCAGGTGCTTACGCTGCACTCGATCTAGGTATAGAGGTAGGGCATGTAGAGGCAGGCTTGCGCTCTTATGATAGGAGAATGCCTGAAGAAAAAAATAGGGTCCTCACAGACTCTATTTCGGATTATTTATTTGCACCAACCTGTCAATCAAAAGAAAATCTGCTAAGAGAAGGATTTAAAGAAAAAAATATATATGTTACGGGTAACACTATTGTGGATGCAATCTTTCAGAATCTAAGTACGGTCAGTGGTAATTCTCATATTGCAGACAAATTGAGGCGAAGATTAAATACTCCAGAATATATTCTTCTAACCTTACATAGACCAAGTAATGTTGATTCCGGAGCGCAACTAAGTAGAATCCTAAGAGAAATAGCCAAGATACCTGTAAAATACGATTTAGAGATAATATTTCCCATACACCCCAGAACAAGAAAGATGATTTCTAAATATCAGCTCTGGAAAATGATTGCCAGAACCCAGGGGATACTGGCCACCAAAGCCATAGATTTTCTTGATTGCTTGGAGCTCGAATCCAAGGCAAGACTTGTCATGACTGATTCCGGTGGTCTGCAGGAAGAATCTTGTATCCTGGGAGTTCCCTGCATAACTCTAAGGGAAAACACGGAAAGGCCAGAAACCCTTAAAGTCGGAAGTAATATTCTAATAGGCAAAGAATATGACAGACTGCTGGATTATGTTGGTGAATCGCTGAAAAAAGGAAACGGCTGGAAGAATCCCTACGGGGACGGCGAAGCTGCCCAGAAAATCGTCAGGATAGTTCAGTATAGCTGGCGCCGACGAGGACATCGAAAAGAGAATTCTGAACTAGTCGGCAAAGCCCTTTTCACTCCTCGAATGTCTGGAGAGAAAAGCCTATTGTTGGCCGAGCCTCAAAGAGCAAGTCATTCTCTCAAAACTGGCACTTGAAAGAAGGCCCACTTTTGGGCCTGGCCCCTCTAACAAGAGCAGGACCTTTAACTAGTAGATTATCGGAAAATAAAGGAGAAAATAAGATGATTGAAAACGATATAGCCCGCACGGTCAATAGCAACTGGAAAATCAGAAGGAAGTATCTTTTAATTATCAGTATTATTCCCTCCTACATTCTACTTCTAGCAGCTAGCTTAGTCTTATTTTCGAACACCGCATTGGCAGCTTGGATAAGCGAGGCAGGCTCGTACCTTAACCAGGAATATGCACCGGAAATGCAAATGGAATTAGAGGAAGCTGGCTACTCCACTGACATGGCAAAAGTAGAAAGCGAGGGCAAGGAATTTGCAGGAGCAATTGTGGATGTGAATGGCAGTCTGAAAGAAGTGCAGAATGTCGGGACGGCGCTTGTGCAAAAAGGATTAACAGAAGAACCCAGCCCTATTGCAGATGAAAAAGATACCGATTTATTAGAGATTTTAGGTAAAAAACGTTATCTTCCCCGAAAGACTACTGAGACCAATCCCAAAATAGAAGATGTTCTTTTGTTGTACACCGAGCCTCTGCAGAATCAAATAAATCCCCTTACTACTTGGGAAAGGGCTCAAATGTTCAAAGATTTGGTGGCTTCTCACTGGAGTCTTAATATCTATATGAAATTGGCTTCAGAGTATGAGCAGGGAGATATTGATGATTTTGACGTTTTAATGTACATCGGTGAGAATTATCTTAGCAAGATTCCGAAATCGCTGATAAATGATGTTAATAATACAGACAAAGAAATCCTCTGGATTAACTACTATCCCTGGGAACTGGATAGTCGAAAACTTGGTTTCAAGGTTTCTGGTGCCCATTCCTTTGATTTTGATAGAATCAGCTACCGAGGCTATGATTTCAAGTTAAATCCTACGGATACTTCACTGGTCGAGGTCATAGACCCAAAGAAGGCCAAAGTACTAGCATGGTTAGTTGATAATGAAAGTGGAAAGAGTATTCCGGCAATGGTAAATGCGAATGATAATTTCCTGTATGTTTCCTACCTACCACTTGCTGTCCCCTATCTGGATGAACCAATTCCCTTCTTCAATGCCTTGCATGAAACCTTTGGTCATCATGAAAAAGTCTCAAAGGTACTTCTCAGACTGGAAGACATATATCCCGAATCAGATTTTGACGACCTGGCAATGATTAATGAATTTTTGAAAGAAAAGAAGGTCCTACCTCACCTTGCAGTAATTCCTGTTTATGTTAACCCAGAAGAGAATATAAATACAAGTATTCTGGATAGACCTCAATTAATAAATGTTCTCAAAGATATTCTATCAGATAACGGCACATTGGTCTTGCACGGATATACTCATCAGTATGATGGGGTGACCGGGATTGATTATGAATTCTGGGATGAATCCAAGAATAAGCCTGTGGAAGAAGATAGCGAAGAATTTGTTCAAGAGAGAGTAATAAGTGCTTTGAATATTTTGAGAAATGCAGGACTTAGCACAGACATATGGGAAACTCCCCATTATACAGCAAGTGACCTGGATTATAAAGTTTTTGAAAGAATCTTCCCAATCATATATGATTCGAGACACGGTATCAATGTGCCCTTCGTCTTCCGGAGGGGTAATACTACTTTTAGTCCCATTGATCTGGGTTACGTGTTTTCCACCCCATCTATGGACAAAATAATAGCTGACGCTAGAAAGATTCATGATTGCTTTGAAGACCCGTCAATATCTTTTTTTTGGCATCCTTATCTAACCGGAAATGAAGAACTGGGAATAGCAGCCCTGGAGAAAATCATTGATTCCTTAACGGAAATTGGGTATCAATTCCATTCTATTTATGATTTGCTTCAAAAAGAAAGGTCATTCCAGGAGAAAATAGTCCTGGCCAAAACGAGTTTCCAAAAGGGAGTGACCTTACCTTCATATTCAAAAGATAAGTATTTCTCCTCCCAGATAAACGAGGAGCTTGATCATTTGGCAGATATCGGAGCAGAATGGGTGAGAATTCAGACTTTTCTTTACCAAAACAACATTCACTCTTCCTCAATATTTGTGCATGGGGATAAAACCGCTTCTGATGAGTCTTTAGAATATATTATCAATAAGCTACACCAAAATAATTTTAAGGTTCTTCTGGAGCCGGTGGTAGGTCTTGAGCACACAGAAAGCGGCGAATGGATGGGGACAATCGCACCGGACAATTGGGATAGTTGGTTTGAGAGCTATAATAATCTTATCGAGCATTACGCAAAACTAGCTCAAAAGAATGAAGTGGAACAGTTTGTGGTTGGTGTGGAACTAAATTCCACTCACCGATTCAAGGAGAAATGGGAACAAATCATCAGTAATGTTAGAAAACATTACCAGGGGTTGACTATTTTTGTTGCTAATTTTGATGCTTATGAAACGGTCTCTTTCTGGGATAAATTGGATGCTATCGGCATGAATTTCTACTTTCCCATAAATCGGAGAGATGATTTGTATCTGCCGTGGTCTGAAGTCAAAGATGATTATAATGACCCTTCCTACGAAGACCTGCTGGAAGGATGGCAATTATGGGTCGATACCTTAGATAGATGGCAAGAAAAGATAAATAAACCCATGGTGGTAACCGAAATTGGCTACGCCAGTCAGACAGGTTGTACATATCAGCCCTGGTCCTGGTACCTGGGAGAAGCTAATTATGAGGAGCAATACCTTGCTTATAAAGCGTTGTTTGAAGTTTGGGGTAGGAAGCAGGTCATAGATGGTAAGTTTGATAACGGAAACTACATCCAGGGCATCTATTTTTTCGGTTGGAATAGTGAAAAACCTGAGAATGATCGAAGTTATATCCCTTCTGAGGCGGCAAAATCAATCATCAGAGAATGGTTTAGACCAAGCGATACTAGTTGAGAAGTATTAGCGGCAAATTAGCTATTAGTGCACACAATTATACAACCAATATGGAGAGTTCCGTCAATCGTTACTAAGATACCGACGAAAAAGGAGAAGGATAGATGAAGAATGTTAGGGCAGTGGTTTTAGCAGCAGGCAAAGGAACACGGATGAGGTCAACTTTGAGTAAGTTGCTTCATCTTCACCCCATAAGTTCTCAGGCTTTAGTGGGGTTTACGGTGAATGCTTGCCTTGAAAGTGGGATAGAAAAAACCATTGTTGTAGTAGGATATCAGGCAGAAGAAGTAAAGTCTACTCTAGGGGAAGGATTTGAGTATGTCTATCAAGAGAAAAGACTGGGCACCGGAGATGCTCTTAAACGAGCTGTTTCTCTTCTTAGGGGTTTTAAGGGTGAGTTGGTGGTAGTGCCGGGAGATGCCCCCTTTATCACCTCCTTTATGCTCACTAAGTTAATCGAGCATCACCGACAGACAAAACCTGCAGCAACAGTATTGACCGCTCTTTTACCCGATCCGAGCCACTACGGGAGAATTGTTATGAATGGTTATATAGACGGTCATAGACAGGTAGAGAAAATTGTGGAAAGTAAAGATGCCAGTTCTAAAGAACTAGAAATCAAAGAGATAAACAGTGGAATCTATTGCTTTGATAATCAGAGACTTCTTCCTCTCCTTCCTCATTTAAGTCGTAGCAACAAGGGAGGAGAATACTATTTAACAGATGTAATCGAGCTTCTCAATAAACAGAAACTGAGAGTAGAGGCGATGAAAGTTGAGGACCCACAGGTAGTTTTGGGAGTCAATACCCCAGGAGAACTAAAAAGAGCCTGGAAGATTTTAGGGAAAAGGATGGAACACAATGAAACCAGCAAAGAAGAAATGGTCAGGAGATTAATATGAAGAGGTATTTGGTCAAAATCAAAAGAGCAGCTAACATATATACATATTTCCTACTTATCTCTCTCTTCCTCAGTCTAATCTTAGCAGCCAGTCTACCGGGTACTGCTCAGCCAAATGAGAAAAACAGTGAGGACAGTTTTGTCCCTGCTTTGATAGTAGTCGAAGGAGGAACAGGCCCGGCAGAAGAAGTAGCCCTACATCTAAGCCAGGAATTGGTTATGAATGATTTTGCAGTTACAGTAGGGATAACTCCTTATCTTAACAAAAAAGGACTAACCTCATCCGATTCTCAGGTCAAGGAGTTAAGGAATCTCTATAATCTATTTCCAGAGAGAATTAGTTTCGCGCTGCAAGGATTGGAACATATAGAGAATGAACTTGAAGGACCTTTGTCCGAGCAGATTGATACTCTTTCCAGGGCTCAGAGCATTTTCACCCAGGCATTTAACCAGGACCAATACGGGTACTTTCTCTTGGCCACCACCCTGCTTCCTTATGGACAATATAATTCAGACATAGCTGCTGCTGCCAGACAAGCCGGAATAAAAATGATAATTAGTAACAAGGCTAACGACTCTAATAGCTACTCCTTACTAGAGTGTGATGTAGCAGAAATTCATGCCCATAGTAAAGCGAGTATGATAGCTGACTGGGATTCTCTAAGGATTAAATCGCCAGAAGAGTTTATCGAATCTATTAATGATGCAATCAAAGAGTCCTTCCCAGAAAATCCTCTGGTAATGATTGTTAATGCCGGTATTTTGCATAGTCAACTAGGCGCAGAAAAGGCCAGGGAATATACTGATACTTTGATTAGCCTACTAGAGCAATTAAGAGAAAGAGAGGAAATACAATTCATAACCTCGGCAGAGTATTATGATAGATTCGTTGGAGGCAAGCAATATATAGTATTAAGATTGGATGATTACCAGACGTCTTACGGAAAATGGTTATTCGAAAAGATGGCAAATCGCATTGCAGAATTGGATGTTCCCTTGACAATAGGCATTATTACCAATACAGCAGACAAATTAAGTGAAGACTATCAAGCCATAGAATATCTCAAGTCTATGCTGGAGAAAGGATTAATCGAAGTAGCTCTAAATATTTATAGCAATAGGGAAGACGGGGAATTTACTCTTTCCTTGAATGAGCAAACAGATATGCTCAGAGATGCTTTACTGGAATCAGAGAAAATTCTCTCACATGATCAAGTATTCGGTATCATTCCTCCTTATGACAAGAGTAATGAGTTCATCTCAGAGGCAATCGAAACAGTCAATAGGGAGGGGCAGCGTGTGAGAGTAATATCTTCCGGCATAGTAGATAAATATATGTTTGGTTTTGACCCGCAAGGAATCTATCATATTTCTCGCACTATAAGTCCTCTCAAATCCTACAGTCCACCCTATTCATTTTATTCGGTCGAGGAAATACTAACAAGCATAGGACATGACGATGCAGTTCTGAATATACATCCCTGGAACTTAGAGGAAGAAGAGAAACAAGATACAATTATTGAGGTTATCAAACATCTAAAAGAAAGACCCAACGTAGAATTTGTAACTCTGAGAGACTTTTATTTCAATATAGACCCTACCTTAAGACTAGCACTGGGCGCCTGGAAATATTTTAAAGAAAACACTGAAAGTTCTACGGGCCTGGTTTATCCCAACGTTATTATAAATGATGATTACACTTATAAGAACCCTAAAGCGGCAATCTGGGACATAGCTTCCAGCTTATTGGGAATCGCTTCTGCGGAAAAACTGGGAATTATATCTCTCAAGGAAGGAATTCACAGGATAACAAAAATTCTAGATTTTCTACAAACATGCGAACTCTACCAGGGCCAATACCCCAACTTTACCTACGATGTCACTACAACTCAAATGGTGAAAGAAGGCCCGGGCATTGCCTGGGATGACCTGGCAAGGATGCTCACAGCTTTGAAAATCATCAAGACTCATTACCCTTCTCTGGAAGATAACTGCAACAGTGTCATCGAGCGTTGGGTTCTTATTCCTGTAGAAGGTTTATACCAGCCTGATAAGGATGAAGAAATATATAAGGAGGTAAAAACTTCTCCCTACTGGGATTACATGGATGCATCTTTTGGACTATGGGGATATAGAAACGAGCCAGTTTCTCTCTGGGCGAGTCTGAAGAATAAAATGTACGGTCTATTTTCTGGAAGTGAGCCAGATTATTACGACAGACTACTAATACCAGAATCATACATTCTCCAGGCAATTGAAATGGGTCAAACGGAAAAAGGTGAAGAAATTTTGGACCTTATACATAATGTTCAGGAGGCGCGATACAAACACGAAGGAATCATAACCTCTATTTCTGAAGGAGACCTGGATAGAAAGCCCTGGTTTGTTTATTGTGGTCTGGTAGTCAGTGAGGAAGGTTTCACTATCTGGCCGGTTGTGGGGTCAATCTGGCAAGATGGCGAAGGTTACCCCGAATATAGATTTATTAGCAGCAAAGCCGCCATTGCCTGGCAGGCTCTAAAAGAGAATGATTATAGCAGGCTGTCCTATGACCTAATACGTAGGAAAGCCCTTAATTATCAGTTTGGTTTCTATACGGGAATATATGAAGAAAGCCAGAAAATTAATAATTCTCTTTCGGTGAACACAAATGGTATTATCCTGGAGTCACTCTGGTTTAAAAAGCGAGGCAAGATACCACTAGTTTATTCTGGACAGTCAGATGTTCCAGACGTAGAAGGGAACATGCTTTCCAGTATAGAGAAGAAAATAGGGTATTTTTATTCACAACTCCTGGAAAAACTAAAAATTAAATCAGAAGAAAATTATAATGTAAAGGAGGATTAAATGTTAGTCTTCAGTATCATCAGTTTTGCCTTGAGTGGTTTTAGTCTGGTTGGCGGATTGGTAACCGAGGGGAGCATTCGTCTTTCCTTCCTGGTCGGCTCCATCCTCTTTCTTATTCTGGCTGGAGCACTTATCCTGGGACGAAGAGCAATAGAACGCTCGGGAAAGGATATCCCTTTTAATACTCGGCTGAGTGAGAAAGCGGGAAAGGAACCGGAAATAGTGAAAGCTACCCCTCTTCCTCAAGGATCGGCTGAATTTCTCCGAGAACAGGACATGGTCTTTGGTCCGGATGGAAAAGGGGCTTTCTCAGTCAGTCTTTGGTCTGAGGAACACTCTAAGGACAGTCAGGAATCATTAGGGATGTCAGAACTTGATTATCTGTTTCTAGAGCTCGAGGGAGACTACAAATTAATCAGGAGGAAAGAACAAGCAAATGGAAAAGACTACCTTGTGCATACTTTTCAATCAGGCTATCAGGTAGACTTCAATCAAAGTCGATATATTGAGTTTAAGGAAAAAGAGGATAAAACATATTCATTGGAGATAAAGGTTGGTAAATTGAAGGGGAAAATCAATCGGATAGCCGCCGATATTCTCATAATAAGAGTTACCCTTCCGGCCAGAATAAATATGGCCAATTCTATGACTTACGAGGACAAGACAGTAGAATGGCAACTCACGGGCGTACATTTCAGAAAGGACCTTACATTAAAGGCTTTTACCGTACCATTTATCTTATCATAAGCTCAGGCAAAGGATAATAAGATGAAGAGTTCTGTTTTTGAAAAAAGATTGTCACGAAGCAAGAAAATGTGGAGAGGTGAGTCTCAAGTAAATCTTCTGGTGCAAAACATACCAGATCCATTCAATATAATTGATTTCAATGGATATATCATGGATGTGAATTCTGCCTTTGAGAGAATTTACGGTTGGAAGAAAAATGAAGTTGTGCGGAAGTATATTCCTCTGGTCCCTCCCCGGCTAACTACACGTTTCTTTTCCTTCTTGAATGAAGTTAGGCAGAGCGAGAAAGTCTTCGGTTATGAAACCACCAGGTTGCGCAATGACCGATCCGAAATTGAGGTCAGTATCGACGCCTTCCTCATAATGGACCGAAAAGGTAAACCTGCTGCCATTGGAGAGATATCCCGCGATATTGCTCAACTCAAGAGAAAGGAATCTTTGGTTAAGGAATCCCAGGAAAGATGGAGAGCTTTAACTCACAATGTCTCCCACTTAATAATCACCGTAGATAGAGAGGGAGTGATTACCTTTATAAATCAGAAAATAAGACAACTTTTAGGTTATGATGTTGAGGAGGTCATAAATAGCTCCCTGTCAACTCTTATCAGCAATCAAGATTCGGAAGCTGCCGTAAAAGACATCGTGGAGGTGATTGGTAAAGGTCAGATGAAATCCTGTGTCTATCGACTTAAACAAAAAAACGGCTTAACAGTTACCTATGCTATGGATTGGTCTCCTTTGAGAGAATCCTCAGGAAAAGTAGTGGGTGCAGTGGGGATGGGCAGAGATGTTACCAGAGAAAAAGAAAAAGAGGCGCAGCTACTTCAGTCAGAGAGACTTGACGCCTTGACAGATTTCGTAGGTGGCATAGCCCATCATTTCAACAACCTTATGACTGTTATTGTTCTGGGAGCTGATCTCATAGGTAAGGATATAAAGGAGCAAGACAATGAGGTAATTGAGGAAAGGCTGAAATTAATCAGCGAATCTTGTTTTCAAGGGACACAGAAAATAGATCGAATTCTGGAGTTCGTAGAAGGGCTCTCTGGTAAACAATCTCTAATGATAGATATTGATGAGGTTGTCAAACAAGTACTTAGTCAGGTCTCAGTCTATCTTAAAGCTAAAAATATTCAGGTAAATACCAAATGGGGTAAGGTTCCTCAAGTTTTGGGTTGTTCCTCCCAGTTGCGCAAAGCTCTAACGGAAATAGTTATGAATGCCATTGAGGCTATGCCAAAAGATGGAAAGCTTGATGTGAAAACGGAAATGAAAGATGGTTATGCCACCTTGTCCATTGCTGACTCAGGAAGCGGGATGTCTGAGGAAGTTCGGAAAAAAATGTTCGAACCCTTCTTTACTACCAAGGAACCTACTAGGA
>JAUWRE010000119.1 GCA_030610725.1 Candidatus Aerophobota bacterium
AACACATCAATAGCTGCTCTAACTGTTCTTCCTGTATATAGAACATCGTCTATTAAAACTACCCTTTTATTGTCAATAGAAAAAGGAATATGAGTGCTTCTCACTACAGGCTGATAGGCTATTTGAGTAAGATCATCTCGATAAAGAGTTATATCTAAAATACCGGTGCCAGGTTTTTTCCCTTTGAGCTCTTCTATTATTTTACTCATTCGTTTTGCCAGAGGTACACCTCGCCGCTGAATACCTACTATAATGAGATCAGCTACCTCTACGCCTTTCTCCAGAACCTGATGAGAAAGACGTAAGAGAGCTCGCCTTATATCTTCTTCATTCATTAATCTAACCATTTATGTATTTTCCCTTCTCTTTGTGAAAAAAGCTCTTCCTGCTTTCCCAGCAAAAAGAGCTTCCACAATACAAATCGTTTAACCGTTCCCTCTTATTATCTCCTAATCTTGCACCTCTTCTGCACCTTAACAAAATATTTACCTCCTTACCAGCCTCACCGGACTAGTTTAAAGGATAAGATATTACTCTATCATGATACCACACAAAAAATTTTTGTCAAAAACTTCTTTCTTTTTCACCAATATAGGCTTTGAATATCTTAATATTCTTTTTTTAGGTAGCTAGCCACTTTTCTAAAAACAATGTATAGCTTCATTATGGGAAATTCTAGTCCGATTCCAACCTTCTGTTATCCAAGTTTCATTTTGGCCATGTAGGCACAGCCCTTCAGAGAGCAGTTATCCTTTGCTACAATACTAAATCCTGAAAATAACTTCCCTTTATAGCTCGTTAAAGCTTCGTTTACTCCTCCCCCGGTGAGATAGATAGTCCTATCCAGATCTATGAGTTTAGCCATTTTTTTGAAAGTTTTTTTCATACGCCCCACTGTTCCCTCCATCAAAGCAAAGACACAATCATCCCTGGTGGAACTCAGAGTAAGACCGGAAAAAGAAGCTTTTTTCTCTCTTAAGCTGGTTCTGTCTCCGGCAAGATAAGGATTAAACTTAACAGGAGAGCTCACCTTCCTTTCAATAAGCTTTCTCAGATATGAATTGTAAAACTCCTCTTTACTCATTTCTCTGCAGAACTGGGAACGAAACCACTCCAGGGCAAATCCACCAGTTGTGATATCAAACATAAGCCACTTATTGGGAAGAGGGTGTGTGCGCAGATAATATTTTTCATGGGGAATGGGTCGGTCCATACAAATGGTTAGAATCTCTGAACTCCCCGAAATGTTGAGAATCTGGCCGCCCTTAAGTACTCCTGCCCCAAGCGCCGCACTTGAGGTATCGTTTGAGCCCATTATTACAGGTGTCCCGCATCTAATGCCTGTGCTCCTGGCGACTTCTCGGGTAACGTTACCCACAATCTCGGTTGAGGGAATAATCGGGGGAAGTTTTTCAAGAGGAATCTCCAGCTCTCGGGCAATCTCTTCACTCCAGTCTGAGTAGGCTACAGTATTGTAAAGACCTGTAAGTGAAGCATTGGTGGGGTCAATACCCCACTTACCGGTGAGTCTTTTCACAAAAAAGGTATTCATATGGCCAAACTTGAAGGCTTTTTCAAAGATTCGTTTTTCCTTTTCTTTAAGCCACAGAATGCTGGTTACAGAGATACCTCCTGGATAGGGAATATTACCGGCTATGCTAAGAAATTTTTCCTTACCTACTTTAGTAAGAGCCTCTTTGGCCTGTTTAACACTTCTTCTATCCCAGTGGATGATGGCAGGGTAAAGAGCGTTGCCATCCTCATCCAGGGTAATCAGGGCAGGGCTGAACACACATGGTACAACCGTTTCTACCTGACTTAAATAATCTCTCAGTCCATGCATCACTTTCAGAAAGGCTTTCCATATCTCTTCTGGCTCTATCTGAACACACATTCCAAACGAATGATAAGAGTATTCAGCCTGGCGCACAACAAACAACTGATAACTCTTGTTAAATAATCCAGCTTTCAGAGAAGATGTTCCAATATCTATAGCTAATATGTAGGATTTCTTATTCAATTAAGAGGCTCTTTTGTTCTGAATCTTCTTAATAAGTTGATCTTCTTTGATAAAGCCAGCTTCTTCTAGTTCCTTTCGGTTAAAGATATTCTTCGGGAGTCTGCCGGAAAAAAGATCGAGAACTGCCTGTGCAGCTTCATTGGCTAGACGAGCAACACATTCTTTTGTTAGTGATGCTGAGTGAGGCGAGAGAATAACATTTTCCATCTTTAAAAGAGGGTTATTCCTAAAAGGAGGCTCCTCACTAAATACATCCAGGGCAGCACCAGCTATTCTGCCTTCTCTAAGAGCTTTGATTAAAGCCTTCTCATCTATTACTCCTCCCCGGGATGTGTTGATAAAATAGGCAGACCTTTTCATCCTGCATAATAGATTCCAGCTAATCAAGTTGTGTGTTTGAGCAGTACCTGCTACATGCACCGATACAAAGTCGGCTTCCTGTAAAACCTGGCCAATATCACTGCAAAATTGGATACCATCCTTTGTTTCGCTCCCTCTACAGAGAAAAGGATCGTATCCCAGGATCTCCATACCAAAGGCTCCCTGACAGATCCTGGCAACTCGGGAACCTATATTACCTACTCCAATGAGCCCCAGAACCTTGCCCTTCAAATCTGCGGCTTCGTACCTATTCCGACTGCTCCAATTTCCTTGTCGGGTCCATTTGTCCATAAATGGTAGGCGTTTGGCAAGGCTGAGAATGAAAGCAACGGTGTGTTCAGCCACAGATAGACTATTGACTCCCGGAAGATTACATACCAGGATTCCCCCTTTGGTAGCTGCTCGAACATCCACATTATCTACGCCGGCTCCTGTTCGTGAGATAATTTGAAGGATTTTCGCCTGGGCAATCACCTCTTTCCTCACCCGGGAAGTAGTACGCAGTATAACCCCATGAACATCTCTGCATAATTTCCGCATTGTTGCCTCAGAGGTGTCCGGAGCAACGATTATTTCAACTTTTCCTTTGAGCAATTTCATCCCAGCTTCATGAATAGGCTGGGATAAAAGCACTTTTTTCATACGAGACCTCATTTGGCTCTATTCTGTGGCAGGGGCTTAAAATCCTCACTCAAAATTAATGGCAATGTATCACTTGTCCACAAAATGGTTCGGAAATGAAGTGATTTCTGAATTGGGGATACTCTTCCATAAATTTTTCTAAAGCAAGACGAATGCTCTCTCGCTCAGTTGAGCTTAGTGGCAGTAAAGGAAGCCGAGGATCACCAGCAGAAAAACCGGTGAAATCCATAGCTACTTTTACACCAGCCACTCCATGCCTGCCTGATACTTCTCGGTTAATTTGCAGAATTGCATACTGGAGCTTCCTCGCCTCTTCCATATCTCCCTGCTGAAATATCTCATATAGACGACAACAGGCCTGAGGCAAAAAATTAGCTGCTGATAATACTCCCCCCACAGCTCCCATCACTAGGGAGGAAAGAAAGAAATTAGCCGATCCTGCTAGAATTGAGAGTTTTTTCCTGTCTATGATAGACAAAAAAATGTTGGGCCCTGTTGGTGCACTATCCTTCATGCCTATGATATTGGGATGCTCACTTAACCTCAGCACAGCCTTAACTGAAAGTGCTACTCCTGCAGCAAATCCCGGAGCATTGTACAATACTACTGGCAGAGGAGAGTTATCTGCTGCGGCTCGAAAGAAGCAAATCAATGCGTCATCGGTCATTGCTTTCTTGAAGTAATGAGGCGTCATGATGCTGGCAACATCAGCTCCTTCATCAGCAGCGAGCTTGGTAAGAGCAATGGTTCCTGGAAGAGACTCATGACTGCAACCAGCCATCAACAGTTGATTCCTCTCTTTTCTCCTCAAAACCGTACGCAGTACCCTTTTCTTCTCCTCCTCATTCAACATGCAAGCCTCACCGTTACTTCCCAGGGCAAAATAGCCTCGCAGTTTCGTTTTAGAATATATTTCCATATTATGCTCCAGCTTTCCAATGTCTATCTCACCTTTGGTAAAGGGTGT
The DNA here is from genome assembly GCA_030610725.1 of Candidatus Aerophobota bacterium. Classification (GTDB taxonomy): domain Bacteria; phylum Aerophobota; class Aerophobia; order Aerophobales; family AE-B3A; genus AE-B3A. The sequence continues at coordinate 4,011 of JAUWRE010000119.1, forward strand.
ACAAATAGGAGCCCATACCCCTGAGAGGTTCTGCACTTTCAAAGTTCACTCCTTTCCTATGATATGCTCTCCTTAACAAAATCAATCATTCCCTGAACTGCTTGCCTAAACTGTTTTGCCGTAGCCTGAACGGCTGGATGAAAGGTGAAATCCTCCGGCTTATATCCCTTTTCATCGTATCCTTTAGCAAAATAGGGAATTCTCATTAATTTCTCCATTACCCCATCCGGTATCGGCTCATCAATTTGGTCTCGCAGCTCAATGTGATTCCCCTCTAAAAGAAGCTCTCCAATGAACTTTGGCGGACAGGTATAAACTATATCAGCTCCGGCTAATTTCTCCAGATGCCAGCAATGCTTTTTCCCCTTTATGATGGGACTGATTCTCATAGAACAAAGGAGCATCTTGGATGGATAGCCATTTTCCTTAATTAGACGACAGGCCTTTTTCATTATTGCTAGCTCAGCCCATCGCAGATCCTC
>JAUWRE010000071.1 GCA_030610725.1 Candidatus Aerophobota bacterium
AAAATAATACCGTAATCTTCTTCATCTTTTCCTTACCTCCTTTTTGAGTTTAAGGCTCTTTATGGTAACCCTTCACTGAGCTTTACTCCATAAACATCACCTCCTGTATTTATCAATGGCAGGGACATTGAGGAGTCCAGAACCCGATCTTGTCCGAGTGAGCATTGGCATATTATTAAGACCCCAACCTCCCTTACTTAAACACTTAGCACAGTAAACCCTTTTGTCAAGGGGATCGCGTCCTTACCCTTGCCTTAGTCCTTTTACTAGACTCCTTATTTGTTTATCCACCTCACAAGGGATTGCTAAGGGCTTATGGGTAGCCAGGATATTTATAGCGATCTCTCTGGCTCTCTGGCGGGCATCTTTTCCTCCCTCTGCCAGCCACTTCTCCCTATTGGACCTATCGCTGACTTTGGGAAAGAAGAACTCTGACCTCATATGAGAGATTGTGTGTGATTCAGCCAGAAAATTTCCTCCTGGTCCTACCTTATCTATCACCTCCAGAGCCAGAGTATCCTCGTTAACCTCTATTCCCTTTAAAGCTCTCATCACCATACCAATGATTTCATTATCTATTAAGTACTGCTCGTAGGCAACGGTAATGGTAGATTCTAGCATGCCAGCAGCGTTAAGGATATAATTAGCTCCAGCTAAGCCCACCAGTAAAGCGCCTGTCGCCTTCTCGTATCCTGCTTGTATATCCGAGATTTTAGAGTCGGTAAGACCCGCCCAAGCATAGAAGGGGATATCATAATAGTGTGCCAGTTGGGCTGCAGCCGTGTTTAGCACTCCCAATTCTACCGCACCGCATAGAAACGACATATTAGACATATCAGCCACAGAGGGAATTGCTCCATAAAGTACAGGTGCACCAGGACTTACTAACTGGGTCAAAACTATTCCACTAAGCTGCTCCGCATTCACAAGGGCTAAGGTGCCAGCCAAAGTTACCGGAGAGGTAGATCCCGCCATAGGGGCAGAAGATAAAGCTACGGGGACTCTTTCTTCAGTAATTCTCATCAATACAGAGGTGGTAAAATCATCCAGCAGCAGAGGACTCTTCATCCAGGAGGTGATAAAAGAGATGATAGGTCTTTCTTGCAACGCTTCTTTTCCGCCAACGATTTTTTCTGCCATGCCAATCACTTTTAGTGCACTCTTCACCGAATAGGCCGAGCCCATAACGTGTTTTGAAGTGTTGCTTAAGGCAGCATAGTATTTATTAACATCCAGAAACTCCTGGGGAATATCCTGAGCTACAACCGGCCTTATAAAAAAGTGGATATTATCCAGGGCATCCACTAATCTGGCAATGTTGGCAATATCCTGCAGGAGTGCTCGTCTCAACTTACCAGTTTCCAGATCGAGCACATTGAGTGCAGCCCCTCCCGTGCCAAAGTATACCTTTTTGTCCTCCAGAACAAGGTCGTTTTTCTCATCTCTGCCACAGAGGATAATTTTAGAAGGAGCTTTGTTGATGGCATCTTCCACCAGACTGGAGGGAATCCTTACCCGCCCTTGCTCAAAATCTACCTCAGCGCCAGCATCAGAGAATATTTGCAGGATCTCTTGCCGCCGGGATTTTATCCCCGTTCGCTTCAATATCTGGAGTGAGGCGTTATGAATCCTCTGCACCTCTTTCTGAGAAAGAATCTGGTATTGACCTCCCCTCAACCCCCCTAATTGCACCTTCGCTCACCCTTGTTTGCTCAGCTAATATTGAATCCCATCCCTATCTTAGAAAATCTCAAACTGTATTGACCTCAACAATGACTTTTTCCTCAAAGATTCTCATCTTTATAACTAAGCAGGGATAGGGTTCTCCTCATTTCATTACTCACAGCTTATTGTTCTTGTCGATGAACTATGCGTTATGATTTTGCTTTTCTTATCTTGTTTTTTACTAGTCATTCACGATTCACGAAATACCATTCACTAACTACCATCTACCTATCTCGCACAAATAGTTTGCCGGGCAGCTCTCTGGCTAGACCCTTTATCTGCAGCTTCATTAAAAGCTCGCCCACTCTAGAAGCAGCAAGATTACTTTCGCTAATTAGTGAATCAATATGAATAGGTTCTTCCTTTAAAAGACTAAAAATCTCCCTTTCCTCAGAAAATAAAGAAGGTATTTCTCTATCCAAAACCTGTTTATCCTCTTTCTTGAGATAGGAAAATTCCAATTCTTCTAATATATCCTCAGCACATTCCACTAATTTAGCCCCTTCCTTGATTAGTCTATTTGTTCCCTGGCTATTAGGACTGGTAATATTTCCCGGCACAGCGAAAACTTCCCGCCCCTGCTCTAAGGCAAAGTCGGCTGTAATCAAAGCTCCGCTTTTCAAGGGAGCCTCTATAACCAATACTCCTTTGCTCAATCCACTAATAATACGATTACGCTGAGGAAAGTGAAGAGCATTGGGCTGCGTTCCCAATGAATACTCAGAAACCACCGCTCCTCTTTTGACTATCTCCTCTGCCAATTTTTTATTCTCCCCGGGATAGATTATATCTATACCAGAACCTAAAACAGCAATAGTTCTTCCTCCCACTTCCAAAGCTCCCTGGTGGGCAGCTGTATCGATTCCCCTGGCCAGTCCGCTAACAATAGTAACTCCCTTTCTAGCCAGAACTCTGGCTAGTCTTCTAGTTACTAATTTTCCGTAAGTGGTTGCTCTTCTTGTCCCTACAATAGCCAGAGCATCTATATCTTTCTTTTTTACCTCACCCTTTAAATAAAGCAGAAAAGGAGGGTTAAATATCATCTGAAGATTAGCCGGATAAAGGGGATGACGAAAATGAACTATTCGTCCATTGAGTTCATCCAGACGTTTTAGGTCTTCCCTTATATCTATTTCACTTGTTTTTCTATTGAGGTAAGTTATGGCCTCTCTATTCAAGCCAGGGATGGTGGATAGCTCTTTAAAGGAAGCGGCAAGAGCTTTTTGGGGAGAGCCAAAGTGCTCTACCAGTTCACGGCATTTCTTGGCACCAAGATGAGGAATTTTATCCAGAAGAATCCACTCTTTATAGGGGTTCATACAACTAAATTTCCTGGTCTAAATCTCTTGTAAGCACTCCGCTGAGAGGCTTGGGATAAAAATAGGTACTTTTAGGAGGTAGCTTTCCGCCGGAAAGACAGACCTCCTTTACCTGCCTTAGAGAAAGGGATTTAAGAAAGAAGGCTAACTGGTATTTCTTTTTCTGGACAAGGTCTATTGCTTCTTCCCCCTCTTTGATAAAATCTATATCTCTTCCCCTTTCTAACTCGTCTCCTGCTAATACCTCTTTTATTAATTTATCTAAGACAACTGTATTCACCTTGCTCAAAAAAGATTTTTTTTCCTCTTTTAAGGTTAGCAGCTCGTATCTACTCCCTCCCCAATAGACTGCAAAAATAGACTCTTTTTTTTTCTGTAGTTGGCTAACTATAATCTCTGCCTTTTCCTTTTTGTCATTCAAAGCTAATTCTAATCTTTCTATATGAAAGAGGTCCTTTAATCTCGACTTTAACCTGAATATAGCTGATGGGTTTAAATTACCGATTACTCTGGATACAGGGAGAATGTTCAAGGCATCATTATCCATATTCAAAAAATACATCAACACAAAATTCCGTCCATTTCCTGATTTCTCACATCTCCTCCTCTCCTCATCGCGAAATTTCAGAGCCATGTTGTAACGGTGATGCCCGTCAGCAAGAAAAAGCTTTTTGTCTTCCATTGCTCTGCATATTTTGTTAATTATGTCTGTATCCTCTATCTTACCAAGTCTATGCTTCACTCCGTCTTTATCTATTACTTCAAAAAGCGCTTCGCCTGTTTTAAGATACTTATCCACCAGATAGAGGGGATCTGAATAAAGAGAAAAAATAGGATTAAAATTTGCCCGGCACCACTGCAGAAGTCTCAAACGATCCAAACCCGGCTTAGGCAATGTCTCTTCATGGGGAAAAATTACTCCCTTACCAAACTCCTCCAGTTTCATCAGAGCAAGGAATCCCCTCCTTCTTTCTAGATTTCCCTGTCCATAATATTCTTTTTCATAAGTATAGATAGCAAGTTTTTTTTCTTTCTTCAGTATGCCTTTTGCTAGCCATTCCTTGAAAAAGCCTTTAGCTCGAGTGTATCTATTTTCCCGCTCATTATCTTGTGGATAGTTCTTGCCCAGAATAATTCTTATGATATTATTAGGATGAGCACCATAATACAACTCCTGATACATCGGAGAGATAACATCATAAGGCGGAGTAGTCACCCCGGCTATATTTCCTACCTTTTCCTTATCATAAATAATCCCCCGAAAAGGACGAATTTCAAGCATCTTATCCTGGCTCACTCTCTAGCCAATGGTTATCCTGGTAGGGATAAAGCTCTTGAGGAGAGAAGAGACATTCAATCTCTCGGCGGGCAGAACCTGGCGAATCTGACCCATGCACAATATTTCTTCTCCCATCAGAAGCGTATTCTCTTCGAATTGTCCCTGGATTGGCCTCTTCTGGCACTCTCTCTCCTATTAGTTCTCTCACTCTCTGCACCACTCCCTTTCCTTCCGCTACCAGGGCTACCGAAGGAGCAGTGAGCATAAACTCTATCAAGCCGGGAAAGAAATTTTTATCTTTGTGAGGATGGTAGAGTTCTTCTGCTTTCTTCTCTTCAAAACTAAGCATCTTAAGACCAACTATTCTAAATCCTTCCTTCTCTATTCTTTCTATTACCTCACCTACCAATCTTCTACACACTCCATCTGGTTTGATTAATACGAGAGTTCTCTCCATTCGTCTGTCCCTTCCCTATATTCTTTTCCCTTCACGAGAAAGAGCAATCTTTCCTGTTCTAACTAACTTCTTAATTCCGAAAATCTTCAAAAGAGCAAGTATCCCTTTGATTTTCTCTTCTGTCCCTGTAATCTCTATAGTAAAACTAAGAGGGTCAATATCAACGATCTTGCAACGAAAAATATCCACTATCCGCATTATTTCTGCCCTATCTGCCCTTCGAGCATTCACCTTTACCAGTATCAATTCTCGCTCTACGATATCTTGTCCCCTTAAGTCCACCACCTTAATTACATCAACCAGCTTATGTAATTGCTTAATGACCTGCTCGATAATCTGGTCATCACCGGGAACTACCATAGTTATACAAGAAATGGTAGGGTCCTCTGTCTCTCCTACAGCAAGACTATCAATGTTAAATCCTCGAGCACTAAAGAGAGAAGTAATTCGAGCCAGAATTCCAAAGCGATTTTCTACCTCAATAGAAATGATATGTCTCATCGTTTTTTCCTCATCCCTTGTCTATCAAATAGGCGTTCCCTCTACCTGAGTCAACTGACGGAACCTTTCCATTAGTCTCTTGGTGAGGGGGCCAGCTACGCCCTTTCCAATAGTTCTTCCATCCACCCTGGTCACTGGTATAACCTCAGCAGCTGTCCCGGTAAGAAAACACTCATCACTATTATAGAGAGCAAAGGAAGTAAAAATATTCTCCTCAACCGAAATTCCCTCTTTTTGTGCTATTTCTATAACTACATCCCGGGTAATTCCGCTGAGAATACCTACCCATACAGGAGGGGTAACTAGCTTTCCTTCTTTCACAATGAATATGTTATCACCGGTACATTCAGCTATGTAACCATCTTTACTTAACATTATAGCTTCCGGCATTCCCTCCCGATTGGCTTCTATTTTGGCCAGAATATTATTAAGATAGTTTAGTGATTTAATTCGACAGTTCAGAGCCGAAGGAATATTTCTCCGTGTAGAAGCGATAATTACTTCCAGTCCTTTTTCATAAAGTTCTTCTGGATATATGCTTATCTTATCAGTAATAATAATGAGTTCCGCCTGAGGACACTTGCCAGGGTCTAAACCCAGGTCACCTTTCCCCCGGGATACTACTAACCTAATATAGGCATCCTTTAACTCATTCTTTCTCAGACTCTCCAATATCTTTTCCTTCAGCTGCCCTCGAGAAAGAGGAATTTCTAAACAGATGGCCTTAGCTGATTCCCATAATCTCTGCAGGTGCTCATCCAGGCGGAAAACCCTTCCTCCATAAGCACGTATCCCTTCAAAAACACCATCTCCATAGAGAAATCCATGGTCAAAAACAGAAACCTTTGCTTCATCTTTGAGTACATACTCTCCGCTTACATAAACCCATTTACTCATTTCGCTGCTCCTCATTTGCATCTTAACATAATCTCATTCTAGTGACAACCTATCC
>JAUWRE010000106.1 GCA_030610725.1 Candidatus Aerophobota bacterium
AGTGATTTGTGGTGTCAAATCTTTGCTGATGCAACAGGGAAAGTTATAAGGACTTCTCGGGCAACCGAGTTGGGTGCTCTGGGAGCGGCTATAAGTGCTGGAGTTGGAGTAGGTATTTACAGTAGTGTAGAAGATGCTGTAAGAAAAGTGGTAAAACTTAAGAGAGAATACTATCCGAATTCAGGCAATCACCAGAAATATCAACAATTATATAGACTCTACCAGAGTCTTTATCAACATCTGTGGGACGATTGGGATCTGAGGGTTAAAGTGATGGGTAGAGAATAATAAGGGATAAAAAAGGGAAAAGAAGTGCTTAATCTACCAGAAAAATTAGAAATCTTGGAAAAAGAAGGCAGAAAAATTCGCATAGGCGTTGTTGGTACCGGACAGATGGGCTCTGGACTGGTTAATTTAATATCTCAGATAAAAGGGATGGAAGTAGTTGCCCTGGCAGAGATAGATATAGAGAAAGCTATCTTAGTCTTTGAATCTATAGGGTTAAAGAGGAAAGAGATTATTGTTTCTGAAGATTTCTCTCAATGCGATGAGGCCCTGGGAGATGGTAAAAAGGTAGTTACTAAAGATGCAAAAGTTCTTGCTTCTCTTCACTTCATTGATGTTATTGTAGAGGCTACCGGCGTTCCGGAAGTGGGAGCAAGAGTTGCTTTTGAAGCTATAAATCACAAAAAAGATATTGTTATGATGAACCTGGAAGCCGATGTCACGGTGGGGCCTCTATTAGCAAGATTAGCCCGGACCGCAGGCGTTATCTATACAATAGGGGCAGGAGACGAGCCTGGTGTAATTAAGGAATTATATGATTTTGCCACAAGCTTAGCATTTAAAGTTGTGGCTGCTGGTAAGGGGAAAAATAATCCTTTAGATAGAGAAGCTACTCCTGAGAGTCTTAGGAAAATAGCCTTGTCCAGGGATATGAATCCTAAGATGCTTACTGAATTTGTGGATGGAAGCAAAACAATGATTGAAATGGCAGCTCTGGCTAATGCTACCGGCTTGGTTCCCGACATAAGAGGAATGCATGGTCCTCAATGCTCTGTTAAAGAACTATCATCGGTCTTTGCCTTGAGAGATAAAGGGGGGATATTAAGCCAGGATGGTGTGGTAGACTATGCTCTGGGCAATATAGCCCCCGGTGTCTTTGTGGTGATAAGCACAGATAATCCTCATCTAAAAAAGGATTTGGACTATCTGATGATGGGTTCCGGGCCAAACTATTTACTCTACCGTCCTTATCATCTGGCCAACATTGAAGTTCCTATTTCCATAGCTCGCGCTATACTTTATCGTGAACCTACACTTAAGGCAGAGGAATCGTTGATCGCTGAGGTAATTACTATGGCTAAGAAGGATTTACGAGTCGGTGAAGAACTGGATGGGATAGGAGGCTATACTGTGTATGGCTCCATTGAGAAAGCCGGTATAGCAAAGAAGGAAAAGCTTCTTCCCCTGGGACTGGTTCAGGGAGCTATTATGAAGGAGAATGTCTCCCAGGGCGAATATATAACCTATGATAATGTTGAGTTAGATAGTTCCTCTTTCCTTCTGAACCTACGAAAAATCCAGGATGATTTTTTTAATCGTATATAGTATGTAGTATATCGCATATCGAAAAGAAGGAAGTGTGAATCGTATTTTGTTAATACTATTGCATTGTGTGTTTTTGAAATTTTTCTACAATATACGACATACGATATACGCAATACGAGGCAATTATGACTCTTAATAAGAATGACCTTATCAGAATGTATAAGCAAATGTTAACCATACGGAGATTTGAGGAGAAAGTAGCTGAATTTCTCTCTCAGGGGACGATTCATGGAACCGGACATCTATATATCGGAGAGGAAGCAATAGCAGTGGGAGCCTGCAGGGCTATTGAAAATGAGGACTATATAACCTCAACTCATCGAGGACATGGTCACTGTATCGCTAAGGGAGCCGATTTAAACAAGATGATGAGTGAACTTTTAGGCAAGGAGACCGGTTACTGTCGGGGTAAAGGCGGCTCTATGCATATTGCCGATGTAGAAACAGGGAATCTTGGAGCAAATGGGGTAGTAGGAGGAGGTATACCTATAGCCTGTGGAGCAGGTATTACTATTAAGATGAAGAAGTTAAAGCGGGTTGTGCTTTGCTTTTTTGGAGATGGAGCTGTCAATCAGGGAGTTTTCCATGAGTCCCTTAATTTAGCCTCTGTCTGGGACCTGCCAGTTGTTTTTATCTGTGAGAATAATTTCTATGCTATGTCAACCGCTACTAAAATTGCTTTTAAAATCAAAGACCTTTCTCTACGTGCTGCCTCCTATGGAATGCCCGGAGTTAAGGTGGACGGCAATGATGTTCTTAAAATATATGAGGAGGTTATTGAAGCCGCTTCCCGAGCTAGAGAAGATAAAGGGCCAACCTTCATTGTTTGCGATAGTTATCGTTGGAAGGGTCATTCCCGCAGTGATGCCGAAAGATATCGGACAAAAAAAGAAGTAATGGAATGGAAAAAGAGGTGCCCCATAGAAAGATTTAAAAAGTATCTTCTGGATAAAAGGTATTTAACCAGAGAGATGACCGAGCAGATTGAGTGGGAGGTTAATTTATCTATTCAAGAAGCAGTGGACTTTGCTCAAAAAAGCCCTTTTCCCTCCCTGAAAACCTTGGAACAAGATGTTTATGCCAACTAAAGACAGCGTATAGTGGATAGCGTTTAGCGTATAGTGAAAACCAAAAAGCAGAAAGAAATGTTGTATATTTCCTCTTCCCTTGGGGGAGAGGATTAAGGTGAGGGGGAAAGATGCCAACTGTTGAACTGACCTATCGTGAGGCTCTTCGCCGAGCTTTAAGAGAAGAGATGGCCAGAGATGAGAATGTATATATGATGGGTGAGGATATAGCGATATATGGAGGAGCTTTTGGGGTTAGCCTGGGTCTTTTAGAAGAGTTTGGCCCGGAAAGAATTAAAGACACTCCTCTTTCTGAATCGGTTATAGTAGGAGCTGCTCTAGGCTCAGCTTTAACAGGAATGAGACCAGTAGCAGAGATTATGTTTATGGACTTTATTACTATAGGTATGGACCAATTGATTAATCAGGCAGCTAAAATCCACTATATGTATGGCGGAAAAGCCTGCGTGCCTATGGTACTTAGAACACCAGGGGGCTCAGGAACAGGAGCTGCTGCTCAACACTCCCAATCTTTAGAGGGTCTTCTTTGTCATATACCGGGCTTAAAGGTTGTTATGCCTTCTTGCCCTTACGATGCTCTAGGACTTTTGAAATCCTCTATCCGTGATAATAATCCGGTTGTCTTTGTAGAACATAAACTTCTTTATTCTGGGAGAGAACTTGTGCCTGAGAAAGAATATCTCGTTCCCCTGGGGAAGAGTGAAGTGAAGAGGGAGGGGACTGATCTTACCCTAGTAGCTCTTTCTGTAATGGTAGTAAGAGCATTGAAAGCTGCCGATAAGCTTGCACAAGAAGGGATAAGCGTAGAGATAATAGATCCGAGGACTCTGGTTCCCCTGGATTTAGAGGCTATAATCAATTCCGTAAAGAAGACCCATCGATTGTTGATAGTGCATGAGGCCTGTAAGAGAGGGGGATTTGGGGCCGAGATTCTCTCCCAGGTTGAGGAGAGTGATGCCTTTGATTATCTTGATGTCCCTATAAGGAGACTAGCCGGTAGTAACATCCCCATTCCTTATTCGCCGGGACTGGAGAAAGGGGCAGTTCCTCAGGAGGATGATATCCTAGGGGCAGCCAGAAAATTAGTTGGGTAAGGGGTGAATTAAAGTTTCCTCTCCCTATAGGGAGAGGATTAAGGTGAGGGGATTAATATACGCAATACGATATACAAGTCGAGGAGTATAGATTGAAAGCAGCTGTATTTCATGGAATAAAAGACGTGAGATTAGAAGATATAGAGATTCCTCAGATTAAAAGCGATGAGGTGTTAGTGAGAGTAAGAGCTGCTCTAACCTGTGGCACTGATCGCAAAATGTATCTTCGAGGTTATCCTCTTTTTACACCTCCCTTTGTTTTTGGCCATGAATTTGCTGGCGAAATAGTGAAGTTAGGTGGCAAAGTGAAGGATTTTCAGGAAGGAATGAGGGTAGTAGCAGCCAACTCTGCTCCTTGTAATCACTGCTATTATTGCAAAATAGGCCAACAGAGTATGTGTGAAAATATAACGCTAAGGCTCAGCGGCGCCTTTGCTGAGTATGTAGAGGTACTGGGGCCAATTACCAGCCAGAATTTACTAGAAATCCCCTCCGGTCTTTCTTATAAAGAAGCAGCCTTAGTAGAACCTCTGGCTTGTGTAGTGCATGGAGTAGAAAATTCTAATATAGCTTTAGGGGATACAGTTGTCATCAATGGATTAGGGCCCATTGGATTGATGTATGTTCAATTGGCACGCCTCAAGGGGGCCAGGGTTATTGCTACTGATATAAAGAGACAAAGATTGAACCTAGCTAAGAAACTGGGGGCTGATGAGGTGATAGACATCTCTAAAGCAAAAGATGCGGTTGGGGCAGTGAGGAAGCTCACCGAAAAAGGTAGGGGAGTAGACGTAGCTGTAGAAGCAGCAGGAATTCCTGAGGTATGGGAGAAAACCATTTTGATGGTGAGAAAAGGAGGAATAGTGAACCTTTTTGGGGGTTGTCCTTCAGGAACAAAAATAACTATTGATACTAAGCTTTTGCATTATTCACAGATTACTATAAAAGGTATCTTCCACCATACACCTCAATATGTAAAGAGAGCCTTGAATCTAATTGCTCAGGGGAGAATAGATGCTGACTCTTTAATAACGGATGAGTTT
>JAUWRE010000089.1 GCA_030610725.1 Candidatus Aerophobota bacterium
AGCAATATTTCAAGGCGGATTTTAAGAAAATATATAAAATGCTTCTTCTCCCAGTTGCTTTTGTTGTCCTGATAGCTCTGGTAATAGTTCTTATAAACCAACTCTGGAATTAGAAATCCCCAGGGAGGGCCGAAGGACAATCTCGTATTGCGTATATGGTATATGGTATCTCGAAAAAACCGAGATTGCTTCGGTAGGCGCCTCGCAATGACAGAAAGGAATATATGTTCACTATTGCGTATGTCGTATTGCGCAATACGCATCACGCACGACAGAGCTGGTGAATCGTATTTCGTGAATCCTATCTCGATGCTAGATGCTCGATACTCGTCTTTAGTTTTCTCTTTTATCTTTTGCGAGAATCGAGTATCCAGAGCTTGAACTTCTTTTTCTTGTTTGCGATTCACTATTCACCATTCACTATTCACGATTTAGGTACTCATCTATACCCCGAGCGGCTTTCTTTCCCGCCCCCATAGCGGCAATCACTGTAGCAGCACCAGTGACAATATCTCCGCCAGCAAAAATCTGAGGAATACTACTCTGGCCAGTCTCCTCATTTATCTGAATATAACCTCTATGGTTTAGTTTCAAATCAGGAGTAGTCTGGGCAAGTAGAGGGTTAGCTCCCTGACCGATTGCCACTACTACTGTATCAATGCCCATAATAAATTCAGAGCCTTTTATGGGGATAGGTCTCCTCCTGCCACTCTCATCAGGTTCTCCCAGCTTCATCTGGATGCACTTAACCCGGGTTAACTGGTTTTCTTTATTCCCTAAAAATGCTAAAGGAGCAGTTAAAAAATGAAACTTCACCCCTTCTTCCTCAGCATTCTCTGCTTCTTCCTGGCGAGCAGGCATTTCCTTTTTGGACCTTCGGTAAATAATATCGACTTCCTCTGCTCCCAGTCTCAAGGCTACCCGAGCCGAATCCATAGCCACATTACCCCCTCCTATTACCCCTACTCTCCTTCCAATCTTAACTGGCGTGTCGTATTGGGGAAATTGATAGGCTTTCATCAGGTTAACCCGGGTGAGAAATTCACTAGCCGAATAGACCCCATCCAGATTCTCTCCTGGTATATTTAAGAAATGGGGAAGTCCTGCTCCTATTCCTATAAAAATGGCAGAAAACCCTTCTTTTATAAGGTCATCAATAGTGAAAGTTTTCCCTATTAATACATTTGGGTGCATTCTTACCCCTAACTTTTCAATATTGCTTATTTCTACCTCAAGGACACTCTTAGGAAGTCTAAACTCAGGTATACCGTATCGTAGAACTCCGCCTGAACTATGTAGAGCCTCAAAAACAGTAACTTCATAACCCAGTTTAACTAAATCTGCCGCTGCGGTAAGTCCCGCTGGACCAGAACCCACCACAGCCACCTTAATGGCTGAAGAAGAGGAAGTGCCACATCTATTTGGGGCGCTCTCATTCATTTCCCAATCGGCTGCAAACCTCTCCAGCCTTCCAATAGCTACCGACTCACCCTTTTGGGACCTTACACACTTGATCTCACACTGGCTCTCCTGAGGACAGACCCTTCCGCAAACAGCAGGAAGATTATTCTTTTCCTTAATTTTATCAATAGAAGCTTGAAAGTTTCCTTCTTGAATACATTTTATAAAGGCGGGGATATCAATCTCCACCGGACAACCTTTTATGCAGGGAGATTTCTTACACTGAAGACACCTCTTTGCTTCTTCCATAGCCTCCCTGGCAGAATAACCAGAAGCTACCTCATTAAAGTTCCTTGTTCTTTCCTTAGGGTCCTGTTTGTGCATTTCAACTTTGCTGGTTCTATCAGACATATAAGACTCCTTTTTTAAATAATCAACTTAAGAATTCCCCTTAAATCCTCATCACTAACTTCTCTTGGGTTCTTACTCATGCTATTGCTTCTGGATTCAGCAATAATGCCGGGAAAATCAGCTTCGCTAATCCGGTAATTTTTGAAATCAAGAGGAAGATTGACCTTCTCTAATAATCTCTTGATAGAAGAAGGTATATCCTCTACTTTTCTTATTCCTATTTTTTCTGCTATCTGTTTGAATTTGTCACCCTTGGCCCTTAAATTGAAACCTATTATGTAAGGCAAAAGAACAGCACAGGCAAGCCCATGGGGAACATTAAAGCGTGCTCCTATGGGATGAGCCAGTCCATGAACAGCTCCCAGGCCAGAATTAGAAAAAGCCATCCCTGAAAGTAGACTTGCCAGAGCCATTCTCTCCCTGACCTCTGTATCACCACCATTTTGTACAGCCTCAGGTAAGCTATGATAAATAATTTCAATGGCTCTAAGAGCTAAGCTATCGCTTACAGGATTTGAAGTTTTACTAACATAGGATTCAAGGGCCTGAGTAAAAGCATCCATCCCTGTGTAGGCAGTTATCTGAGCAGGAAGAGAAAGAGTTAGTTCTGGGTCAATTAAAGCAACTTTGGCTATCATAAAAGGACTGCGGATGCTTTTCTTGATGACCTTGTTTCTATCAGTAAGGACAGAATTATTAGTAATCTCTGCCCCGGTGCCAGCAGTTGTGGGAAGAGCCATGAAAGGCAATCCCTCCTTCTTGATTTCTTTGCCGCTATGGTATTCCCAGACTGTTCCGGGCTGCCTGGCTAGCGAAGCAATAGCTTTCGCTACGTCTAGAGTGCTTCCTCCTCCCAGCCCTACTATTATATCGCACTTCTCTTCTTGAAGAAATTTGACTCCTTCATCAACCGTTTTCAGAGAGGGGTCGTGCTCTACCCTGTCAAAAAGAGAGAATTCAATCCTGGCTAGCTCCATAACAGCGGCAATTTTATCCAGAATGCCACTCTTACCTATAGCCGATTTTCCAGTGACCAACAAGGCTTTCTCGCCCCAACATTTAACCTCTGGACCTAACTGTTCAAGTGTACCTCTGCCAAAAATGATTTTTATTGGATACATAAGAGTAAACAATATAGCCTCCTCTTTCTTTAGGTATAGCGGATAGCGTAGAGCGTATACAAAAAACCTAGACTCCAGAGCGCGTCGAGATATCCTGGAACGTAAATTGTGAGTGATTAATTAGTGAGTGGTGAGTTAAATTAACCATTTAACTAAATTAACCAGTTAACTAAAAACACTATAAAATTGAGAACAGGGCTCGTCCTATTTATATATATATTTTTCCAGAAAGGCAAGGACATCGTGAGGGTGGGAGGGACTACACCGGATTAACTATTACCTTTAATCCCTGATGTCCCTCAGCTACCTTAAAGGCCTCTTTAATTTTATCTAAACTGAAATGGTGACTAATAAAATCTTTGCCTTTAACTGCACCTCTGGATAGAAGCTCTAGGGCAATTTTATGGTGTCGGGGAACACTTCCGTGTGAGCCTAAAACAAAGCACTCTTTGTAGTGAATGAGATTACTATCTATCTTTATCTTCCTAGACCCCGGCGCTAAACCTCCAAAGAAGTTTACTCTACCCCGATGTCCCACTATTTCCAGGGCCTCTTCCTGAGCAGAAGGATTAGCGCAGGCGACCATTACTACATCTGCTCCTTCTCCTCTGGTCTCTTCCATAACTCGCTCCACGAAATTCTCCTCTAAGCTGGAAATAAAAGTATCGGCAGAGAATTTCCTGGCAATCTTCAATCTCTCTTTAGACCTTTGAGAAAGAATAATTCTACCTGCCCCTATGTTTCTGGCTAGCTCAACCAGCATTAAACCAATGGGCCCAGCTCCAATGATAACCACAGTATCGCCCACCTTTAGATTAGCCAGCTCATAACCATTGAGAGAGCAGGCTAAGGGTTCAGCCAAAGAAGCCTCATCAAAGCTTAAGTTCTCAGGTATCTTATGCAGGGGTCCATATTTAACAGTAGTCTCATTAATATGGATATATTCGGCAAAACCACCGGGAAACTGATACCCGATAGCATAATTTATAGGACAATTATTCCCCAAACCATTCTTGCAGAACTTACAGACTCCACAAGGAACATCTGCTCCTAAAGCAATCCTATCCCCTAATCTAAAAGTACCTATTCCTTTCCCTACCTCTACAACCTCTCCGGCAATCTCATGCCCGATTATCTGAGGAGGTTCAACTCTAGGATTTCCCTGGTGGTAGATTCTAATGTCAGAGCCGCAAACTGCACAAGACCGTATCTTAACTAACATCTCTCCTTTTTTAACAGGAGGAGTGCTCACCTCTTTTACCACTATCTTTTCTAGATGTTCTAGAACTGCTGCTTTCACTTAATACTCCTTAAGTCGTATATCGTATTGCGTGATGCGTATTGCGTATATCGTGTCTCTCACATCCTTCACTATTTCTGTCATTACGAGAAGATACGAAGTACAATTCGTCGCCTGTCATTGTGAGACAAAGTCGAAGCAATCTAATGACAATAAAACAAACTTTGCAATTTTTTCTCAAATAACGAATATCACTTTGTTGAAAAACTCCTCTCCTTTATACATCATTTGAAAAGCTTCTTTAGCCTGCTTGAGTTCAAACCTATGAGTAATCAAGGGTTTAACTCTTAACTTTCCCACTTTGATGAAATGAAGAGTGGCTGCCCATTCATTCTTAGGAAGCTCAGTAAAGCGAGAGTTCCAGGTGCCATACATAGTCAATTCCTTGCGCAAGATACTTGAAACAAGCTCGTCGGGAAGAGTCACCTCTCCCCTTATGTTTCCCAAAAAGACTACCTTGCCACCTTTTCTGACTACCTGGATGGATTGTTTAAAGGTGATAGGGTTTCCTGCTGCTTCAATGCTTACATCAGCGCCCCTTTGCCCAGTCTTCTCCAGTATACTTTTCACTGTATCCTCTTTGCTGGCATTGATAACCTCTGTAAAACCATATTCTCGAGCTACCCTCAATTTCTCCTCTCTTATATCCACTAAATATACATCACCTGCTCCAAATATCCTCGCCCACTGGGCCAGGATAATACCAATAGTCCCTGTTCCCAGAATAGCTACTTTATCTCCCACCTCTATCCTTGCCTGACGCAAAGCATGTAGGGCTACTGAGGCAGGCTCAGTTAAGGCTGCCTCTTCAAAGCTCACCCCAGGGGGGATTTTAATTAAGTTTTCCTGGGGAGCTTTTACATATTCGGCAAAGCCTCCGTTGCACCTGGAGCCCAAATAATCATAATCATCGCATAGATTATACTCGCCTATTTGACAATGAGGACACTTATAACAGGGCAAGAGTGGAACTACTACCACTCTATCGCCATTCTTAAGATTTACACTGTTAGTCTGCTCTCTAAGGCTTGAGCTCTCTCCTTTTATCTCCGTTACCTCACCAGAGAGCTCATGTCCAGGAATGAGAGGAAAGGAATAAGTCCCCTTTTCCATAACTCTAGCTATATCTGAGCTACAAATCCCACAAGCCTT
>JAUWRE010000154.1 GCA_030610725.1 Candidatus Aerophobota bacterium
TGGTATGGATGTTGTTAAAAAGATCGCTCAAAGGGCAAAAGAGGTTCTTTTGAAACCTCGGGATACCTTTGGAGTAATAAAGACTGAGACAGTGACTTCACGAGACCTTATTCTCAATTATTTGGCTCCGCTAGCTGTCATTCCTGCCGTAGCCTCTATTATTGGGATGAGTGCCGTGGGAATACGTATCTCTGTAATGGGAACACTTCGTACTCCTCTCATTAACTCTTTTTCCAGCGCTGTGCTTCAGTACATATTAACCCTGATAGGAATCTATATCCTGGGAATCATAATAAATGCTCTAGCACCTAACTTCTCAGGGAAAAAAAATGAAATTCAAGCCCTGAAAATAGCTGTCTATTCTGCTACTCCCAGTCTAGTAGTAGGAATTCTATATATTCTTCCTGTTCTGGGTATACTGGTGGTGGTAGCTGGACTTTATGGATTTTATCTGCTCTACCTAGCTATTCCCATTATGATGGAATGCCCTCCTGAGAAAGCTCTGGGTTACACAGTAGTAGTAATCATAATAAATCTAGTTATCTCCCTAATAATCGGTGCCTTGGTTTCCTTTATCCCGGGCGTGGGAATGGGATTTAAATTCCTTGGCTAGAAGAAGTCGTATGGTATGCCTTGAGGAAGGAATCAGAATAGATATGTTTATTCTGCACTAATTCAGCAGTGATAGCAGCATTGACCAGCTCTGTATCAGTAACCTCACAAATAGCTGCATCTAACCCTACCCCAATAGCCATTACCAGAAAAGTACGATTGATTAACTTCATCTCAGTAGTCTGAGAGGAGATGTTGCTTAAGCCAACTACTATGTGAGGAGAAGGCTCAGAGAGAAGCTTAAATTGGCTAATAGCCTCCAAAATATGGCTGGCTTGTGGTTGAAGAAACTTCAAAGGCATAACTACGGGGTCTAAAAATAGCTTTTCTGTGGGTAGGCCTTTTTCTATGGCAGCGGTGAATATCTTTGCTGCCAGTTCCACTCTCCTATTTACATCCTGGGGACTTCCTTTTTCATCCATGCATACGCCAATAAGAGAAGCCTTATATTCAATAGCCAGAGGAATTATCTGTTCTAATCTTTCATCATGAGCGGTGGTGGAATTAATGAGAGGTTCTTTTTCACAAATTTTCAATGCTTCTTTAAGAAAACTTATCTTATTACAATCTATTGAGATAGGGGTACTGACCGCCGCCTGAACGCTCTCTATCATCCAGAGAAAGTCCTCTATCTTATTGGAAATCGCTCCTATATTTACATCAATGTAAGTTGCTCCAGCCTTAGCCTGTTTCTGAGCCCATTTCTCTAATACAGTCTTATCTTTTTCCTTCACTGCCTGGCTGATATCTTTAAACCCTCCATTAATTCTCTCTCCAATCAAAATCATCTCTGTCTCCTTATTTTACCCCGCTAGGAAAAGTCCTGTCCGTCCACTCCATTAGAAATAGAGTCTTCAATGGGAAATTTTGACGGGGTTTATTCTGAACTCATCATCTTATTAATGTATTCCTTTGTTTCTGTCACTGCCTGCGGATGCCGCATTACCAATATGTCTGCTCCTGCCAGAAGATAGACATAGGCAGTGGATGCCTCCCAAAGAGGGCCCCTTTCCTTTTGTTCTCCCCACTGGGGTATCTCCTTTTCACTAGCCAGAGTCTCTTTAACTTTCCATACTTCTTTACCTATATCGCAAAGAATGGGCATGGCCCACATCGTATCACCGCCTAAACCGGCTATACGTCCCCTCTCCATAATAGAATAAACATACTCCAGCCCATATCCCAAAGCTCCTGAGTTAGGATAAATGATTATATCTTCCGCAGCCAGTCCCAGGTCAGTAGCTAAAACATTAACTTGTTTTGCAATATTGATATCCACGGGAGATTCAGCAATAACCTTATGCCCATCAGCTTTGCAAAGAGCAACTAGAGTTTTGTAATTGTCCTCAGTGATTGAGCCAAGAAGACATTTTTCCCCGGCTGAGACTTCACTACATGCAGGAAGAATATCATTATCTTTATCATTATTTCCGCAGCCCCAGATGATGAGGGGTATGCTTATCCCCTGCAAGACAGATTTGACGGTCTCTGCCGCCTCTTCAGCTCCTTTGTTTTTTCCGTCTGGATCGCATCCAACTAATCTTAAACATATCAAATCAGCACCATACTCTCCCGCACATTTCTTTGCCCAAAGAACAGGGTCATTCCATACATCAGAAAAGTAACTTCCCAAAAGAGGATGCCAATCCTCAGGAACTATGTCTAAAATCTCCATAGCCACCACTGGCCTGTGAGGTATTTTCCC
Organism: Candidatus Aerophobota bacterium; assembly: GCA_030610725.1. GTDB lineage: Bacteria > Aerophobota > Aerophobia > Aerophobales > AE-B3A > AE-B3A. The sequence goes on from JAUWRE010000154.1 coordinate 2,318, forward strand.
CTCAAAATGAAGAAAAGGAAGAGTAGCTGCTCCTCCTATACTTACCGTTTTGCTCCGCGTGCCTCCCTCCTCCTTTGTTGCCCCTATAGTAACAACATTGATAGAATTAGCCCACTTTTGCTTGACATCAGGAATCATCATCCTAACTCCTCCCTTTTCTCGTATCTCGTATTTCGCGTTTGGGATCAGGTCTTGATTTTTGCCTTCCTACCTTTCTTTAGAAAGTTAGGTATTCTGGCTGCTTCCTCAGGACCCACCAGGACTTTCCAGCCAAAATCATCTTCTAACTCTGCTCGGAAAACAGCTACCAACCCAGGAATAATCACTGAGTTATGAGTTATTTTATCCTTTACTTTTTGTGCTTCCAGAGTCTTACCAATTTTCTCCGGTGACCACTTATCCCCGGCATAAGCATTAAGTACTCCTAAACCCTCAGTCTCTACCACTGATATATAAGTCGGGATTTTACTGTTAGCCACCTCTCCCTCTACGGTGAAGTAAGTAAGAGAAAAGTTAGTAGTTACTATAACCGGAGAATCCGGAGTAACCTGTCCAATCTCATAGAGCTTAGCCTCAACAGCATTAGGAACCTGGGGATCGGTGTAAATATTCTGCCTCACCGTTAACATAGGAAGGAGCTGCCATTTTTTTCTTCCTTCTATAACTACAATACTGCCATATTTACAAATATAGGTAGCGGCTTGAGCAACTTCCTGGAAAGGTTCTTCCTCATCGGTAAAGACAAGAGTAGGATAACCAAGAGGACGGAATTTCTTTTCCAAAACCAGCCGTCTCAAGCAGGTCAGTTCCTGGAGAATATCTATCGATTTTCCAGATTTGACGCTAAGGATAAGGTCTTCTATGCCAATTTTTTTTATCTCTCCGGTAAGTTCAGCCATTTCCTCCAGCTTTTCTGCCTCAACGCAGAGGGAACACTTATACTTCTTAGCCAGGGCAGCCATTTCTCTATAATTTTCCTTATTGGCAGCATAAATAAGAGGATTCTCCTGGCTACTGACTTCAAGAGCAGCCTCCATTACCTTTACCTGGGGAGTGATAAGAATAAGAGGAAAATTGGATTTATTTTTTACTTTCTCTACCAACTGGGCGTATTCTTGCGGCTGAGTGCCAGTATGTTCGATGGCTATAAGATTTATCCCTATTTCTTCTCCCACACGCATGAATTTCAGGCTGTTGATCTCTTCTATTTCTTTATCTAGTTCTTCATCAGTTAGGCTATCCTTTAATCTGACTGCTATACCAGCCGGGTGATGAAATTTCTCCTGATGACGGAAGAGTACCGTTTCCTGCCCTACTTCCAGTCCGTTCCCATTTTTGCCAATTTTGACCAATCTCATAGGAGGAGCTGAAGCCTCAGCCAGAACCGCCTTTGCCTCCTC
>JAUWRE010000095.1 GCA_030610725.1 Candidatus Aerophobota bacterium
AAGAAAGATTCACTCGAAAACAGACAGGTCTTCTGGCTCAGGGACTATCTACTTCCCCACCTTCCCAGAACAAAAAGTCCCAGTGGTTTTTGGGGTTTCGTTTCCCATTACAGCAGCGCAACTGCCCGGGATTTTCACCCGGTTCCCTTAGTCTGCTTTCTCTTCTATTACCATATTTTCAATCTGGTGTTATTATATCATTACTTAGGATTCTAGTCAAGTATTTAAACGGCTTGACAGGCGAGCTTGACAAAAAAGGGTAAGATAGGATATAATATAAACCTTAAACTCAATAGAAAAGCGATAGAGAGGGGAAAAAAGAATGGGGGTGTGCCTTGCGGAGTAAAAATGATTAAGAAAGTAGGTATAGGAACGATAGTATTTTATCAAAAGTTTATTTCTCCAATCTTACCTGCTTCCTGTCGCTTCTACCCTACCTGTTCTGACTATAGCCGACAGGCTATAGAAGAATATGGATTAGCCAGGGGTTGTTGGTTGGGCATAAAAAGAATATTGAGGTGCCATCCTTTCTATCCCGGAGGTTATGATCCTGTCCAGTAAGTAGTAAGTGGTAAGTAGTAAGTAGTAGGATGCGAGCCAGCAACAACAAAATAAAAGGAGTTACTTAATGCAGAAGAATCTTATCATGGCTATTGTTTTATCGGTAGTAGTGCTCTTATTATATAATATTTTTATAGTTAGACGACAGCCTGCTTTACCGCCGTCTACAGAGGAAGCGACGGAATCCCCCCCCTGGGTGGGAGAAACTCCTGGACAAGGAGAAATCCTTCCTTCTTCACAATTAGAAGAGGGAGAAGAGATAATTCTGGAAAATGAGTATGTAAAAGTGGTTTTGACTTCTCGAGGAGGGATAGTTAAATCCTGGTATCTGAAAAAAGAAAAAAAAGAATTGGTGGGAAGGAGTACTTACAGCCTGGGATTGAATCTATTCTTACCGGAAGGAGAAAGAATAAATCTATCCAAGGAGGATTTTGAGGTTCAGAAAGAGGGGGAGAGAAAAGCTGTCTTTACCTGGGAGGATGAAGAAGGGAGATTCAAATTATTCAAAAATCTTGAGATTTCTAAGCTAGGATACCATATATTTCTTTCTATTCAAACACAAAACCTGCCTTTAGGCAGTAGCTATGAGCTTACCTGGCCGTCGATGATAGGTGATGAATATAAAGAGGAGGAGCGGTTAGTCTTCTTTAATGATGAACTTCAAGAAGAGAAGAAAGAAGGTGTGCAGCGGGATTACGGACGGGGAGTAAAATGGATGGGGCTGCGGCAAAAAAGAGAGCTACTGGTTATACTTGCTTCTCTGGATTGGCCAAGGGGAGGGATGTTCCGTTCAGAATTCTGGGGATTTGAAGATAACAAATCTGAGAGTAGATGGATAGTCTATGCCGGTCCTCAAAGCTATGGTGAGATTAGGTCGCTCAATGACAGAATCAAAGAGATAAATGGAGAGGACTATGACCTGACAGGAGCACTTGACCTCAGTATTTGGGGCCAGCTCTCAGTAGGGTTGATAAAAATTCTGCTCTTCTTTTACAGTTTTACTCACAACTACGGAATAGCTATTATTCTCTTGACCCTTCTCATATATGGGGCTCTGTTTCCTCTAACCTTTAAACAATTTACCTCTATGCATAAAATGCAGGTTATCCAACCTGAGGTAAAGGCTGTGCAAGCTAAGTTCAAAGGTGACCCCAAGCAAATGCAGGTAGAAATGATGAAGATATATAAAAAACACAAGGTCAACCCCATGTCCGGCTGTTTCCCACTCATAATTCAGATGCCGATTATTTTTGTTCTTTACCGAGCTCTTCTTAATTTCAACTTTTCTGAAAATCCCTCTTTCCTCTGGATACCAAATCTCGGTCAACCCAATATTCCTTTGCTTTTAGCCCTGGGGGTAACTATGTTCCTGCAACAGAGAATCACTCAAAAGACTCAGGCCCAATCAGGAGGACAACAGCAAGGAATGGCTAAGATGATGCAATTCTTTCCCATCTTCATTATCGTGATGTTGTGGTCCCTCCCTTCCGGGGTAATGCTTTATTGGTTTACCTCTACCCTTTTTTCTATCTTCCAACAATTTTTAATCCGTCAAAGGATGTCTCCTTCCCGGCCAACTAAAAATGTAAAATGATATCTGAAGATACTATATCTGCTATTGCTACTCCTATAGGAGAATCTGGTATAGGCATTGTGAGAATGAGTGGCAAAGAATCTTTTGTTATAGCCAGAAGAATCTTCCAACCTTCCTGTGGGAAAAAGGTCAACTGGAAGACTCCCTTCAAGACTCACTATGGATGGATAATTGATCCTGAGAGCAAAGAATTAATAGATGAGGTGTTGCTTACTTTAATGCCAGCGCCTAAAAGCTATACCCGGGAAGATATAGCGGAGATAAATTGCCACTCTGGTCCTGTCCCCTTACGAAAAACCTTACGGCTTACATTAAAATTCGGTGCTCGTTTGGCTGAAGCGGGGGAATTTACTAAGAGAGCCTTCTTGAATGGAAGGATTGACCTTGCTCAAGCCGAGAGTGTGCTAGAGGTGGTGCAGGCGAAAACAGAAAAAAGCCTGCAAATAGCGCTAAATCAGCTAAAGGGAGGATTGTCTGAGAAGATTAACACCCTTAAGAAAAAAATGGTTGATTTTCTCTCTTGCCTGGAGGCAGAAATAGAGTTTGGAGAAGAGGATATTGAGCATTTATCCAGGAAAGATGAAGAGAGCCGCCTTAAAGACATTTTAGTCCAGATTGCTCTACTTCTAAAAACGGCCAAAAGGGGAAGGGTCTATAAAGAGGGTTTAAAGGCAGTAATCGTAGGAAGACCTAATGTCGGCAAATCCAGTCTTCTAAACACTCTTCTACAGAGAGAAAGAGCTATCGTCAGCCATATTCCGGGAACAACGCGAGATACTATTGAAGAGATGATAAACATTAAAGGATTTCCTTTGTGGATTATTGATACAGCAGGACTAAGAGAGGTAGAAGGTAAAATAGAAGAGGAAGCCGTGCGCCGAACCCATGCCAAATTAGAGGAGGCAAATATCATACTTTTGATGGTTGACGGTTCTCTTCCCCTAGAAAAAGAGGATATTTCAATTCTTGAAAGAATGGAAAAGGAAAAGACCCTGTTGATTGTGAATAAGATAGATTTACCCCAGAGAATAGATAAAGAGAGAATTGAGTCTTTCTTTCCTGGCCAAGAGGTGGTAGAGATATCAGCTACCGAGGAGATTAACTTAGAAAAACTTAAAGAAAGAACAGCAGAGTTTGCCTTAAAAGAGGCAACCCTTTCTTCCAGTGATTCTCTTATTTTAAGCATAAGGCAGGAGCAGGCTTTAGAGCAGGCACGACAAAACATAGAGAGAGCTCTGCTGGGAATAAGAGGCAAACTGTCTGAAGAGCTTATAGCTTTCGATTTAAGGGAATCTATAGATAGATTAGGAGAGATTACAGGGGAGGTACTTGCTGGTGACATTCTGGATCAGATTTTTTCTCATTTTTGTATAGGGAAATAGAATGGTGCAGCCGCCCCTTTCTCGACCGAATTTGTATGAGTGAGTGTGTAGAGAGTAAGACTGGTGATTACAGAATCGTATATAGGATATAGTATATAGTATATAGTATATCGAAAACGAAGAGTGCGTGAATAGTATTGCTTTGTGTATTTTAAGGTTTTTTCTTACGATATACGAGACTGTCCTGAGGTATGTTTTGACCTTTTGCAGACTTTTTGTATAATAGACTAAATGGATGTGATGTTAGATTGCGTAATAAGAGAATGGTAATAGGGGAGTGTTACTAAAAAATATTGAGATATTGTAGTAGGCAGGGTTTCCTGAAAAGAGGAGAAATCCCAAATTCTAACATCTAAATCCTAAACAAATTCAAATCTCAAATGTTCAAAATTCAAATCAGGTTCTGTTTTGGTCATTCGAATTTTGGTAATTAGATATTATTTAGAGTTTGGTAATTAGAATTTGGAATTTAGGGAGATGTAAGCTTTATAGAAGCTAATCTATTACTTACATTCACTCCTTTAGGAAAGCTAAACTATTATCGAGGATGAGGGAGGTGGGAGAATTGGAGCAATTGTTGAGAAAGCTATTTCTCTCAGGACTTGGAGTATTTGCCCTTACCCAGGAGAAAATAGAGGAATTAGTAGAAGAGTTGGCAAAAAAAGGAGAGATTTCCTGGGGTGAGAAAGAAGATTTTTTGGGAGAAATAATTAAAAGAGGGAAGGAAGAGAAGGCAGAGGTAGAAAGAAAGATAGGAGATAAAGTGGAGGAAATGCTTTCCAGGGTTAATATAGCTAGCAAGGATGATATTGAGAGATTGGAGAAAAAGATAGACGAGTTAGGAAAAAAAAGAAAAACCTAATTCACCCTTTTTGAAATCAAGAATATCCCATCTACACCATTCCTCCAAGGTGAGTAGTAGTTTTTATCAAAAAATTTTTCAAACCGTGTGTTCTAGCCATCAGGTGTCGGTATTTGACAAAAGAGGCATATTCCAGTATTATGCCCGAAGTGCAGGAATTTACATCTGTACCGAAGGATATTCCTCAAAAGCAGTGAATAGTCGTTAGTGAATAGTGAATCGCAAACAAGAAAGTGAAAACAGTCTAAGTTCTAAATACCCGATTCTAGATGCTCGATCCTCGTAAAAGAAGAAAGACAAAGAACGAGGGATGAATTAAATCGAGTATCCAGTATTGAGCATCGAGATACCATTCACGAAATACGATTCACCAGCTCTGTTGTGCGTGAATGTTATTGTGTTGTGTGCTTGAGGGTCTTTTACGATATACCCAATACGCAATACGATATACGAGAACGGCGACGGAAGAAATTGTCCTGAGGTATTTCTTGACGCAAGAATTAAGAAAAGTTATAATATCTGCACATCCAAGAAAAAAGGAGAGGTAAATGAATAGAGAGGAATTGAAGGTAGCAACAGAGAGATTAAAATACTTCCACAGAAAAAAGAAATTTCTTATTGCCATTGATTCGGACGGCTGTGTATTTGATTCTATGAATCCCAAGCAAATTGTAGTTTTTCATGCAAAGATTATGGACTTTCATCAGCTATGGGGTATTGAATCCTATCTGCGTGAGG
>JAUWRE010000045.1 GCA_030610725.1 Candidatus Aerophobota bacterium
GTAGAGGCAGCCAAAAAAGCCGAAGGAAAACCTATTCATTTGATATAAAAAGATGCTTATTCTTGGAATAGAAACTTCTTGTGATGAGACAGCGGCAGCCATTATAGAGAATGGTGAAAGGATTCTTTCTAATGTTGTAGCTTCTCAGGTAGAGCTGCATCGAAAATTCTGGGGGATAGTTCCAGAGCTCGCTTCAAGGAAGCATTTGGAGCTCATCATCCCCGTCATAAAAGAGGCCTTAAAAGAGGGTGGGATAGAGTTAAAGAATCTAAATGCCATCGCTGCCACCTACGGGCCAGGGTTATTGGGCTCCCTTCTGGTGGGATTAACTGTAGCTAAGGGGATAGCCTATACTCTCAAGATACCCTTTGTAGGTATCAATCATCTGGAGGCCCACCTCTATGCTAACTTTCTTCAATATCCACAAATTACTCCTCCTCTTGTAGGCTTAATTATTTCTGGCGGTCACACTGAACTTATCTACCTACCTAAAGAAGGAAAATATGAAGTACTGGGAACGACCAGGGACGATGCAGTGGGGGAAGCTTTCGATAAAGTAGCCAGAATCCTTAACTTAGGATATCCAGGGGGACCAGTAATCGAGGAAATAGCTAAAAAGGGAAATCCTCACTCTATACCCCTGCCTTTAACTCGCTTCAAAGAGGATACCCTGGACTTTAGCTTCAGTGGCATAAAGACAGCTGTATTATATTATGTAAAAAATCTTCAAAAAAGAGCAAAGTCTATTCCTACAGCGGATATTGCTGCCAGTTTTCAGCTAAAGGTAACCCAGATGCTTACCCAGAACCTTTTTAGAGCAGCTTACCTAAAGAAAGTAAAGCAAATCATCCTCGGAGGAGGTGTCTCCTCTAATCTTTTTCTTCGCTCATTTCTAGAAAAAGAGAAGCCGCAAGGAATTGAACTTTTCTTTCCTTCTTTAGAGCTTTGTACTGATAACGCTGTCATGGTAGCTGCCTGTGCTTATCCTAAAATTAAGAAGGGTAAAGCCTCACCCCTTTCTCTTGATGCCCAACCCAATCTTAACCTTTGATACTTGCCTATCAGAGCTAATAAGTATCAATTTTAGTCTCCCATTTCCTGTGGATAATGTGGATAATTCTGTTAATAACTATCCTGTAAGGATTAGAGCGTTGTTCTCTTTGTTAGGCTAATAGAAAGGATTTAAGAGATTTTCTGTCGAAAAAATCGCTTCCCATCAAGTTATCCTGTTTGGGGATAATTTTTTTGCCTGGATAGAAATATTTAGTACGATTTTAAAAAAGTTAAAAAAGGGGACAGGCTACTTTTTTTCAAAAAATAGAATCTGTTCTTATATCCCTCAAGCTGCTTTTCACCCGAGAATAATCTAGGAGAAAAAAGTAGCCTGTCCCCTTTTTGTGTTTGGATTTTCCTCTCCCCAACAAAAAACGATTAAATCTCGCGCGATTAAATCCCTTTTTTCTTTACAAAAAGCGGAAGATATGCTATTATAAAATACCTCAGGACAATTTTCTTCTGTCGCTGTATAGAAGCCTTGGATTATTTCTGCTCGGCTTCTCGCTTCGGGAAAAACACAAACTCGTCACTTCGCTCCTCAAACAGTGTGTTTTTCTTTTTCCTTCGCTTGAAGCCTCGTTAAAGTAGCTTCTCTAAGGCTCCTTCAGAAAATGTCCTTCGGCAAGCGTATTTAAATTCCTATGTTTTAAGAAAAGGGAGATCTATTTGATTGACTTACATACCCATAGTTTCTTAAGTGACGGGCAGCTTTGTCCGGCTGAACTAGTACAAAGGGCAAAGGACAAAGGATACAAAGTTTTAGCTATCACTGACCATATTGATTCCTCCAACTTGGACCTGGTAGTCCCCCGTATAGCTAAATTTTGCCAGGAGATTAACGGCCTGGCCAGGGGAATTAGAGTTATTCCCGGAGCAGAGTTGACTCACCTGCCCCCTGCTTCAATAGAGAAACTGACCAGAAGAGCAAGGGAAAAAGGAGCTAAGTTAATCCTTGTGCACGGAGAAACTATAATGGAGCCGGTTCCTAAAGGCACCAATAGGGCAGCACTAAATGCCGGGATAGACATTTTGGCTCACCCAGGAATAATCTCTGAGGAAGAGGCCCGCCTAGCTAAGCAAAAAGGAATCTATCTGGAAATAAGCAGCCGAAGAGGGCACTCTTTAACTAATGGGTGGGTAGCAAAATTGGCTAAGCAAACCGGAGCAAAATTGGTTTTAAATACTGACACTCACAGTCCGGAAGATTTAATAACTTTAGAGGAAGCAAGAAAAGTCCTGCAAGGAGCAGGATTATCTTTTGAAGAAATAGAAGACGTATTAAGGAATTCTGAAGAATTAGCGGAAAGGGTATTTGGTGAAGAAAAATAAAAATTTTTTAATTGTTATAGTTATTTTCAGTTTAGCCATAGGAGGATTCTTTTTTGCAAAGGTTCAAGCAGGAAGTAATCTTTCCTCAGAATTAAAACCTTTGTTTGATACTTATCAGGAAATCCAATCTTGGTATATAGAGAAAATTAAACCATCCAGACTGATAGAAGGAGCTATTAAGGGAATGATTGAATCCCTGGAAGATCCTTATTCACACTGGATGGATGCACAGTCTTACAAAGAGATGGAACAGGAGAGAGAAGGCCAGTTCGGAGGATTAGGAATTGAGATCACTCTCAAAGATGAAATTCTTACCATAGTTTCTCCTCTGGAAGGAACTCCAGCTAGTGAGGCCGGGCTCCAGCCCTGGGATAAAATTATAGAGATAAATGGGGAGTCAACCCAGGGAATTACTTCAACAGAAGCTATGCAGAAGCTGCGGGGCGAACCGGGAACCGTGGTAACACTGACTATTCAGAGAGAAGAAGAGAAAGATCCTCTTCTTTTTACTATTACCAGAGGTATTATCGAATTTCCCAATGTTAAAGAGGAGCTTTTAGATGAGAACATTGGCTATATTAGGATTGTTGGCTTTACTAACGAGAATACAGCTAAAGATTTAAGGGCTGCTCTGGCTGAACTTAAAGATAGGGAGGCAGTGGCACTTATTCTTGACTTAAGATATAATCCGGGCGGGCTTCTTACCCAGGCCATAGAGGTAGCTGATGAGTTTCTTTCTCCCAATGAATTTCTTCCCGAAGTAATTATTGTTTCTACCAAAGGACGAGACTTTCCTCAAAATCCTCAAAATCGAGTTTATTACGCCGATGAACAAGGGGAATGGCTGGAGCTACCTTTAGTTATTTTAATCAACGAGGGAAGTGCCAGTGCTTCAGAGATTGTAGCCGCAGCAATTAAAGATAATAATCGAGGAACCTTGATAGGAAGTAAAAGTTTTGGTAAAGGAACAGTGCAATCAGTAAGACCTTTGGAAAATTATGGAGCCATAGCTTTAACTACAGCTAAATATCTTACTCCATCAGGAGTGTGCATAGAAGGAGAGGGAATCGAACCTTGTATAAAGGTGAAAGCCTTTAAACTCACTGAAGAAGAGGAAGAAGTTTTGGCTAAATTAGAAAAGTCTGAGCTGATAGATGAATTTCTCACTCAATATCCCCAGTGGGAAGCTGTAGATTTGGCTTCTTTAATCAGTGGACTGGAGAAAGAAGAGGTTAAGGTGAATGAGGACCTTTTAAGAAGATATCTCCGATGGGAAGATGATATCAAGGAAAATGATATTCTTAATGACCTGCAGCTTCTTAAAGCTATAGAAATAATAGGTGAATCAATGAACTACGAACTATGAACTACAAACTACGAACTCTATTAATAGGAATAGTTATAGGAGTTGCTCTTTGCCTTGGAGGGATAGGGGGTTTCCTTTACTGGAAAATCTCAATTTATGAGAAAGAATTTTCCCGAATAGATACGAAAGTAGAAGAAGCTATCAAGAGACTGGATTTGCCTCTTGTAGAAAAAAAGATAAAAAAAATGGGATTCCTGCCAGTCTACTTTAGCGCAGAAGAAACCCTCGGTATTCCCTTTGATTATTCTTTGGATAAACTTATTTTCCAGCTCGAGCAGGAATTTTCTTTAAAGCCGATAAAAATCTATCAGATAAAAGAAGAGAACCTGAAAGATAGCTATCAGATTCTGGTTAATCTCGGCTCCGAGGAAAGGATTACCCATACTCTGAAGTTCGTTCTGGAAAAGGTCAAAATTGCTCTTATTATTGATGATTTTGGATACTCAAGTGGTAGAACAGTGGATATTTTTCTAAAAGAACTGGATATTCCTCTTGCTGTCTCTATTATTCCGGGAACTAAATATGCTAAGTTCATAGCCCAAGAAGCCCACAAAAGCGGGAAAGAAGTAATGGTGCATCTTCCTATGGAAGCACAACGTGAAGAGTTAAACCGTGGCTATAAGTGGATAATTCTTGATAAAATGGGAGAAAAAGAAATTAAATTAGCTACAGAGGAGGCCATAAAAGATGTTCCCTATGCAGTAGGTCTTAATAATCACCAAGGTTCTGTTGTGACTAGTAAAGAAAGACCAATGAAGGCTTTACTTGAGGTAGTGAAAAAAGAAGGGCTATTTTTCATTGATAGTAAAACAACTTCGGGCTCTATAGCCTTTTCCCTAGCCCAAGAGATGGGAATAAAATCTACCTCTAGAGAGGCCGAATTCCTGGATAATGAAAAAAAGCTCGATTATATTACAAAACAATTCCAAAAACTTATTTCTCTGGCTAAGGTGAGGGGTAAGGCGGTGGGAATTGGACATGCCAACATTACTACGGCTCAGGCTATAAAGGAGATACTTACTAATCTGGAGAGAAGAAAAATAGAGTTAGTATATGTATCAGAGATAGTGGAGTAATATTCGTTGCTCGTTGCTCGTTGCTCGAAAAAAAGGTGTATAGGTTGAGTTCTACATCTTCGATGTTCCGAAGTTGCGAATTGTATTCTTTTAATAGCATTATGTTATGTTCTTAAATTCTTTTTGCAAGCGACTAGCAACAAGCAACTAGCGACTATTTTTATTCTTTTATCTCCAGACCCATATTTCTGGCCGTTCCCTCAATGATTTTCGCTCCTGCTTCAATATCATAAGCATTCAAGTCCGCCAATTTAATCTGAGCTATTTTCCTCAAGTCTTCTCTTCCTACGCTACCTACTTTTGTCTTATTGGGTTCCCCCGAACCCTTTTCAATCCCAGCTGCTTTCTTAAGTAAGGATGCAGCCGGAGGACTCTTTAATTCAAAAGTAAAAGACCTATTCCTATAAACAGTTATAAGCACCGGTATCAAAACATCTCCCTGATTCTTAGTCTTATCATTAAAAGCTTTGCAAAAGTCCATTATACTAACTCCATGCTGGCCTAGCGTAGGCCCTACCGGAGGAGCAGGATTAGCTTTACCTGCTTGAATTTGTAATTTGATACGAGCCATTATGGGCTTTTCAGGCATCAGAGTCTCTCCACATTGACATATTCCAATTCTACCGGCGTCTCTCTCCCAAATATAGAAACTAGAACCTTTAGTCTCTGTTGGTGCGAGTTCACCTCCAATATCTCTCCTTGAAAGTTACTAAAAGGTCCTTTAACAATACGAACTGTTTCTCCTGGGTCGAAAACAATGCCAGGCTTTGGCTGTTTCTCTAGTAAACCCATCCTATCTTCAATGTTCTTCACCTCTTTCTCCTCTAAAGGAACGGGCTGGTCGTTAGGACCAACAAAACCGCTAACACCAGGAGTATTACTAACAACAAACTTAGTCTCATCTGTTAGCTCTGCTTCGATCAACATATACCCAGGAAAAAATTTTCTACTGTAAATCCTCCTCTTTCCATCTTTGACTTCCGCTATTTTCTCTTTGGGAATCAACATTTGAGAAATCTTATCCTTCATCCCGAAGGATTCAATCCGCTGTTTGAGGTTAGCCTTCACTTTATCTTCTTGGCCTGCATATGTGTGCAAAGCATACCATTTTTTATTCATAGTATCACCCTAGAAAAAACTTTAGAATCTGGAAAAACATAAAGTCTATTCCACCAATAAATATACCGAAAATAACAATAGTAACCAGGACTACCAAAGTAGATCTTATGATTCGAGACCGATTGGGCCAGGTTACCTTCTTCATCTCCGCCTTAACTGCCTGAAGAAAGGTACTTATCTTATTTGCCATTTTCCTATCACTCTCGTATCTCGTATTTCGTATCTCGTATTTCGTTTTTTAAAAGAGACAAGAAATACCCTTACTGGTTCTGGATTATTTGTTTTCTCTTCCATCTTTCTTTTGCACAATACGCCTCACGCACGACGCATCACGGAGTTGCTGGCAGGTCCGGCAGGACTTGAACCCGCAACCGCCGGATTTGGAGTCCGGTGCTCTAGCCAGTTGAGCTACGGACCTATTTCTCTTTATGAAAAATATGTTTACGGCAAAACCTACAGTATTTTTTAAGTTTCAATGAGGATTTTTTCTTCTCCCTGGAAGTGGTATAATTTCTCCTCTTGCACTCCCCACAGACAAGGGTAATTATTTGTCTCATTCTATTTATCTAGCCTTTTTATTCAATTATCTTACTAACTACTCCCGCTCCTACTGTATGCCCTCCTTCTCGAATAGCAAACCTTAATCCCTGTTCCATGGCAATAGGAGTTATGAGTTTTATGGTTAGCTTAGCATTGTCACCAGGCATAACCATTTCAACCCCTTCAGGAAGATTAACATCACCAGTTACATCTGTGGTGTGGAGATAAAACTGAGGACGGTAACCTTCAAAGAAAGGTGTGTGTCGTCCCCCTTCTTCTTTGGATAGCACATATACTTCCGCTTCAAACTTTGTGTGAGGAGTTATACTCCCAGGAGCAGCCAGTACCTGCCCTCTTTGTACTTCACCCTTATCTACACCCCGCAAGAGCACTCCAATGTTATCTCCTGCCTGAGACTCATCTAATGTTTTTCTGAACATCTCCAGACCAGTAGCTACTGTCTTCCTAACCTCAGCAGACATCCCTACCACTTCTACTTGGTCTCCCACCTTGATTTTTCCTCTCTCCACTCTTCCTGTAACCACTGTTCCTCTTCCTGTAATAGTGAAAACGTCCTCTATCTCCAGAAGAAAAGGCTTATCTACATCCCTGGGAGGCATGGGAATATAATCATCAACTGCTTCCAATAGCTTCAAGATAGGACCACATTTAGGACATTCTGGCTTTCCGCATAGACAATCTAAACATTGAAGAGCTGAACCAGAAATAACAGGCAGTTCATCCCCCGGAAATTCGTAATTGGACAGAAGCTCCCTTACCTCTAGCTCTACTAATTCCAATAATTCCTTATCTTCCACCTGGTCCACTTTGTTCAAAAATACCACTATAGCTGGAACATTCACCTGGCGAGCCAAGATAATATGCTCCCTGGTCTGAGGCATAGCTCCATCGGCAGCAGAGACTACCAAGATAGTCCCATCCATCTGTGCTGCTCCTGTAATCATATTCTTGATATAATCAGCATGTCCCGGACAATCTATGTGAGCATAATGCCTTTTTTCTGTTTCATATTCTGCGTGAAAGATAGAAATCGTTAAGCCTCTTTCTTTTTCTTCGGGAGCCTTATCAATTTCATCCAGGGTCCTTGCTTCAGCTAAACCCTTCTTAGCTAAAAGCTGGGTAATAGTCGCTGTAAGAGTAGTTTTTCCGTGATCTACGTGTCCTATTGTACCGATATTAAGATGAGGCTTGGTTCGTACAAACTTTTCCCGCGCCATCTTCTTT
>JAUWRE010000128.1 GCA_030610725.1 Candidatus Aerophobota bacterium
ACTTCCTCACTTAAGCTACCCTTCCATGAACTAAAAAAAGTGTTAACAGATGGAGTAAGTTGGGCTATAAAAAGAGGCTACGGTCTACCGGAAGACTTAGAGAGAACAGAAGAATATGGAAAAATGGAAGGAGCAGATCCAGAAAAAGTGAGTCAACAAGCCCTAAAAAGAGGGAAGAATCAACTAGGAACTCTTGGTTCAGGCAATCACTTTCTGGAAATTGACCTAATAGAAGAAATATTTCTTCCCCAAATAGCTGAGGCTTTCGGACTAAGGAGAAATCAAATTGCTCTAACCATCCACTCCGGATCCAGGGGATTGGGTTATCAGGTATGCGATGATTATCTAGCTAGAATGCGCCATGCAGTTGATAAGTACCAGATTTCCCTTCCTGACCGTCAGCTCTCCTGTGCTCCCTTGAATTCTCCGGAAGGGAAAGACTACTTTGCCGCTATGGCTTGCGCTGCAAATTATGCATGGGTTAATCGGCAGATAATAATGCACTGGACAAGGGAGACTCTACAAAAAGTACTCAGTCTTTCCCCCAGGGACCTGGGAATGGAGTTAGTCTATGATGTCTGTCACAATATTGGCAAATTCGAAGAACACCTGGTAGAGGGAAAAAGAAAAAATGTCTTCGTCCATCGAAAAGGAGCTATCCGAGCCTTTCCTGCTCATCATCCTTTACTGCCTTCTATTTATCAATCAGTGGGGCAGCCAGTACTGGTTCCGGGAGATATGGGAACTAACTCTTATATAATGGTAGGCACAGAACTAGCTATGAAGGAAAGCTGGGGAAGCACCTGTCATGGGGCGGGAAGGGTATTGTCTCGTTCTAAAGCCAACAAAGTGGCTAGAGGAAGAGAGCTAGAAAAGGAACTAGAAGAGAAGGGAATTTTCATCCTTACTAAAGGGAGAAGAACCATAGCGGAGGAAATGCCTGAGGCTTACAAGGATATAAACGAGGTAGTAGGAATAGTAGAAAAAGCTGGACTCTCTAGGAAAGTAGCTAAATTACGCCCCCTGGGAGTAATCAAAGGATAAAGAATCAAGAACCGAATAGTATCCTGGCTACTTCTATCTCTAACTCATCCTCCAAGTAAGAGAAAAGACTAGAAAAGGTGTAGTCTATCTGGAGACCCTCTTTTCTGATAATGAAACCTCTTTCTTTCTCGTTAAGCTCGGGAAGAAACCTTGTCTCTTTTTTATCCAGCCTTTCAACAAGAATTCTCTCCATTAAATCTTTATCTCGGGGAGAGACCAAAATTTCTTCCTTTCCGGAATCTATATTGGAGAGAAAAAGCCTTTCTGACCACTTAAGGTATTCCTCTTCACTTAAGTTATCCAATCTTTCTTTTGCCTGTCTAAATACTTTATCTATTAGTTCTCTTTTAAAAGCAAGGATCTTTTTTCTCTCCTCACTTCTTGTCCTCATTAATCTTCTCTGTCTCTCGCCCTCCCCTTCTTCTGTCGCCTTTTTTAGGAGTTCATCCTTAACCCTATCTGCTTCTTGCTTGGCTTTCTTGATAATCTCCCCTCCTTCTCTATCGGCCCCTTGCTTAATCTTTTCCACTTCCTGGGAAACCTTCTCCTTAATCCTCTTTACAATATCTTCTAAAGCCATTTATATCCCCTCTAGTAGTTACATCCAAAATAAAAGTGAATAGTTAACCTTGATTCTTTAAATTCGAAATCCCAAATTCTAAACAAATTCAAAACTGTCTGCTTTCTTGAAGTAAAGCAAAGATTTGCTTGAGTTCAATTGCCTCTTGAATAATTTTTTGCTCTTTTCTAAATCGTATTGTTTAGAATTTTGGTCATTAGATATTGTTTAGCATTTGGAATTTTGAATTTAGGATTTATTTATAGAAGAGAAACTTTTTCTCTTCTTATGTTTTGACTATACGCTACCCGCTATACGCTATACTACATACGACTAAATCTTTATTCCAATTACAAGAAAAATAGTAACAAGCAGCCCCAATACAGCATAAAACTCTACAAAAACAGCTAAAACTACTGCTTTCATTGACTCTTCCGGCTTTTTTACAGTAAGTCCCACACCGGCGGCGCAAACCTTTCCCTGGTGAATAGCTGAGATCAGACCAAGGATAGCTATGGGAAGGGCAGCTAGAAAAAGAGTCCATCCCTGAGATAAGGTCAAATCAACCGGTGCTCCTCCCACCAGACCGATTTTCATCATCAGGAAAAAAGCGGCTACAAAACCATAAATTCCCTGTGTACCCGGAAGAGCGGTAAGAATGAGAAATCTACCAAAGTTTTCCGGCTTTTCAGTCATTGCCCCGGCGCTGGCCTGACCAACATAGCCAATACCAATACTAGAACCCATCCCTGATAACGCCACTGCTAGAGCTATCCCTAATAATGCCAATGCCAAACCCATTTAATTCTCCTTTTTCTTTAATTCCCTTATTCTATCCCGTAGTTGAGCTGCTTTTTCAAACTCCAAATCCTCCGCCGCCCGTTTCATCTCTCTCCTGAGGGCCTCTACCAGATGAGGAATCTCTGAAGGCGGTATATATTCTGCTTCTTTATCTTTCACCATTACTTCTTCATATTTGTCGGTACTATAAGTCTCGATATCGGCCAAGATGGCCTTACGAATAGTAGTAGGGGTAATGTTGTGTAGACGGTTATAATCAATCTGAATCTTTCTTCTTCTTTCTGTCTCCTTTAAAGCCCTCTCTATAGAGGAAGTTCTCTCACCGGCATAAAGAATTACCTCTCCTTCAACATTGCGAGACGTTCTCCCTGCTGTTTGAATTATAGATGTCTCCGACCTTAGAAAACCTTCCTTATCAGCATCTAAAATAGCTACTAGAGATACCTCAGGTAAATCCAATCCCTCTCGCAGGAGATTAATCCCCACCAGAACATCAAATTCTCCTAACCGTAAATCCCTGATAATTTTCGACCTATCCATTGTCTTTACTTCGGAATGAATATAGCGGACCTTTATTCCCATATCTCCCAGGTATTCGGTAAGGTCCTCAGCCATCCTTTTAGTTAGAGTAGTCACTAAAACCCTCTGCTTCTTTTCAGTTCTCTTCTTAATCTCTTCCAATAAATCATCCACAGGATGGATAGTAGGTTTCACAGTGATCTTAGGGTCCACCAGCCCCGTAGGACGAATAAGCTGCTCCGCTATTTGAGAACTTATCCGCAATTCATAAGGAGAAGGAGTAGCTGAAACATAGATAACCTGATTAGCTAAAGATTCAAACTCACTATATTTCAGTGGACGATTATCATAAGCAGAGGGAAGGCGAAATCCATATCTTACAAGATTATCCTTGCGCGACCGGTCCCCTCCATGCATAGCATGAAGCTGAGGGATACTCTGATGAGACTCATCAATAAATAATAAATAATCATCAGGAAAATAATCAATAAGACAGAAAGGACGTTCTCCGGGTGCTCTACCTGAGAAATAACGAGAATAATTCTCTATCCCTGAACAATAACCTACCTCACTTATCATCTCCAGATCATAATTAGTTCTCGACTCTAATCTCTGAGCTTCTAATAACTTCCCTTGAGACTTGAATTCAGCTAGTCTCTGCTCCAGTTCCTTTCTTATAGACTCTAAGATATAATCCAGTCTTTCCGGAGGAGCCAGATAGTGGGTAGCAGGATAAATATAGACCCTCTCCAGGCCATTTTCTACATTTCTGGTTAGAGGGTCAAAGAAGGAAATCCTTTTTACTTCATCTCCCCATAATTCGATCCTTATCGCCTTTTTCTCGTAAGCAGGAAAAATATCAATAATGTCTCCCCTAACTCTAAATTTTCCGCGAGAAAAATCGATATCATTACGCTCGTATCTAATCTCTACCAATTTCTTCAAAATCTTCTCTCGTTCTAATTGTTCTCCTATCTCTATTTTCAACAGCATTTCTCGATAATCTCTGGGAGAACCCAAACCATAGATACAGGAGACACTGGCTACAATCACAGTATCTCGGGCTTCTAATAAAGAACGAGTAGCAGAATGACGCATTCTATCGATTTTATCATTGATAGAAGCATCTTTTTCAATATAGGTATCGCTCTGGGGAACATAAGCCTCAGGTTGGTAATAATCGTAATAGGAAACAAAGTATTCTACATGATTATTTGGAAATAGAGAAGAAAACTCACTAAATAGTTGAGCCGCTAGCGTCTTATTATGAGAAATAACCAGCGTAGGCTTCTGTGTTTCTTGAATAATATGAGCCATAGTAAAAGTTTTCCCAGAACCAGTAACACCGACTA
>JAUWRE010000033.1 GCA_030610725.1 Candidatus Aerophobota bacterium
TCCCTACCGATAAGGGACCAAGTACAGCTCCTACACCAATAAAAATGTGTAGCCAATTCAAGAACTTTACTCTTTCTTTTCCCGAGATTTCTGAAAAAAGAGAATCAACGCTGGTGTGCATTGTTCCCTGAGCAAGTCCCAGAAAAAACAAAAAAGTAAGGAGCAGCCCAACAGAACGAAATAGACTGATACTCACCAACATCAGAAAAGAAAGTAAAGCAGAAATAGTAAGAAGTAGTCTGGCTCGCCGAATCTTCCAGAAGAGAGCCATAAGAATATTGGCAGCCAGGAAACCTATAGAGTGAGACACTACTGGTAGTGCAATCTGACCTATCTTAATTGAAAAGTATCAGAAATAGGGGCCAAAAGAGGGCCATGCGAGCCAAATGTTATTCCCACGCTGAGCATAACCCAACAGGAAATAGCAAACAAGTGAAAATTGTTAGATTTACCCATTGTTTTAGATATTAGGCTCTATCATATAGAAGGTATTCATCTTTTGACAGACTGGTGTGGCTTGAAATTCTAGCAATTGAAAAGATATAATAGTTACAAGCAGACAAAAAGTCAAGAAGACCCTCAGCACAATTTCTTCCGTCACCATACTGGTATGTTGTCTATCGTATTGCGCAATACGCATCACGAATTTCGATGAACAATGAACTACGAGCTACTTAAATTGACATATACTATGAGCGACTGTATGCTTTTCAAAGAAAAAGGGTTATCAGCAAAGGAAAAGGAAATATTTTTTGATATTATGAAAGCTAAAACTGTCTGGCGAAAGTTGATAACAAAAATAATGAATCTCTGGGACGGCAGTGTATATCTTTGCGATACCTGCTTCTACAGCTATAGACATTGTAGCTATCACCATAGAGAATATCCTAACACTACTAGATGCACAAATTATAAAGCCCGTTACTAAAGGTAGAGATTGTACTGCTTTTTTATGTAATGAAATAAATGAATATAAAAAGAGACCAAGATAAATTTATGTATCTGGAGGAATAAAAAGTGAAATATAGTGAGGGAAAGATAGGCAGGGTATTCGTCATAAGATTAGAAGATGGGGACACTATGCCTGAAGTAATTGAATCTTTTGCCCAGGAAAATAATGTAAGACGTGGCATGTGTATCCTGATAGGTGGAATCGGAGGAGGAAAAATTGTTGTTGGACCCGAGAATAGCCAATCAATACCCATAGTTCCTATGATTTTTGGCCTTGAAGGGGTTCATGAAATTTGTGCCGTAGGCACTATCTTCCCCGACAATGATGCTAGACCTAGACTCCATATGCACGCTGCACTCGGACGAGAAGGAAAGACCATATCTGGATGTATTCGACCTGGTATCGAAGTATGGAAACTGGGCGAAGTTATAGTTCTTGAGATTGTGGATAACAATGCCCATCGAGAGGATAGCCCAGCAGGATTCCAGATGTTGCAGCCATAGGCTTTATAACCGAAAAAAGACTTATCCGGTCTATCAGCTACAGAGGTTTGGTTGATAACAATCTTCTAGCTTTGGTCGATATTGGGAATTACACAAATAAACTCAAAATTCTTCTCAAATGGATTTTGGAACTGATGAAGCTCATCTGGCTCTACAAAGATATTATACCCTTCTGATACCTCGATTTCATTGCCATCCTTATCAACTACAATACCCCTTCCGCTTTCGATATTCACCAGGTGTTCATGGCTATGAGTATGTCTTTCCGAATATCCTCCCGGTAAGAGAGTAAAATATCTCATTATGATGTTCTTTGAACCATCATCATAACCAATAAGAACTCTCTTCCGCATACCTTTGGTCCCCTTTAATGCAACTTCTACCTGCTTGACTTCACTGTTTTGCTTTATTTTCATATTTTTTCCCTTCCTGTGTCAATCTGTACTGTCAATTTCTATCTTCGCCAGAGTTATCCTTTCCAAAACAGACCTAATCAAAGAAAGCCGCTTTTCTGTTCAATCCCTTCTGTATTTACCCATTAGTTGAGCAGAATCAATTGTGTGCCTCTTGACCTCATCCAGAAAGTTTCCTTTGTCTATAGAAGAAAGCTTCTCTGTATCCAGAGCGTATACAGTAAAAAAATATCGGTGTATTCCTGCCGGAGGGCAGGGACCTCCGTAATCCTTTTTAGCAAAATCGTTCATAATCTGCTCCGCCCCTGAAGGAACTTCTCCCTCTTCTATCTTTCTTGTCTTTGCCGGTATATTGGTAATGAGCCAGTGGATAAAATCTCCTCCCGTGGCATCGGGGTCAATTACTGAAAGAGCAAAGCTTTTGCTATCTTCCGGGAATTCACTCCAGATGAGATGGGGTGAACAATCATTCCCATCGCAGGTGTAGAGACGAGGAATCATCTCCTCATTGCGGAAACTTTTGCTTTCTAGCTTCATAGTAATCTCCTGCTTCACAATATTTATCATATAGAGTCTAATGATAATTTTATCATTTCCAGAGGAAAAAGCAATCCCTGGCGTGCTTTACTCTATCTTAAAAAAAGGTCTTC
Source organism: Candidatus Aerophobota bacterium (assembly GCA_030610725.1). Taxonomy (GTDB): domain Bacteria; phylum Aerophobota; class Aerophobia; order Aerophobales; family AE-B3A; genus AE-B3A. The sequence continues at coordinate 2,519 of JAUWRE010000033.1, forward strand.
TCTCATATGAGAAAGAGAGGGTAGGTTTTTCCTTATTTTTTCCTGGAGCGATAGGTCTATCTCAGCAAAAATCACAGACTCCTTCTCTGGAGCTTTAGCCAGAACCGTTCCCCAGGGATCCACTATCATACTCTTTCCCCAGTAGCTTCTGCCCTGAGAATCTCTGCCTATCTGATTAGGAGCAATTACATAGAATTGATTCTCTATACTCCTTGCTCTCACTAAGGTCTCCCAGTGGTCCTTACCGGTTTCCAGGGTAAAAGCAGAAGGAACAAAAACAATCTGCACTTTCTTTCTAGCCAATTTTCGATAAAGCTCGGGAAAACGAAGGTCGTAGCAGATACTAAACCCAAAAATGACCCTTGAAGTTGCCACTTTGACAACCTCATTACCTGCAGTTATCAACTCCGACTCTCGCCAGGAAGAACCATCAGGCAAAGTTACATCAAAAAGATGCATTTTCCTATATTTTGCAATAGTCTCTCCCTGATGGTTCAAAAAGACACTGGTGTTATAGAAAAGTCCTCTGTCTTCTTCCAGAATACTCCCGCAGAGAAGATGAATTCTAAATCTTCTTGCCAGTTCTTTTAAACGATTTATTGCTGGTCCGGGAACGGACTCGCTATTTTCCTTCTTTTCCTTAATTGTTCCAGAAAAATTAAACATCTCCGGCAAGGCTACAACTTCAGCCCCTCTTTCAGCAGCAAGGAAGACAAACTCCTCTGCTTTTTTGAGGCAATTCTGCTTATTACTGTTAGAACTCATCTGAACTGCAGCTACCTTTAATATTGTACCGCCAACATTCATTTCTACTCCTACCCATATTTGTTGCTCACCGCCAACATACGCCTCGCTAGGCTCGGCATATTCTCGTATATCGTATATGGTATATCGTATATCGTAAGAAAAAACCTTAAAACCCACAAAGCAATACTATTCACGCACTCTTTATTTTCGATATACTATATCCTACATACTATATACGGCTTTTGTATCTCGTATCTCATCCCCCGCCGTTTTCTCTTAGCGAGAGAGAACTTTTCTTTTTACCTTACCTACCATTCATAAAATTCTTTGAAATTCTTATACCTCAAAAATAACTCCTTTTTACTATTAAATCCTCACCTATTCCTATTGTTTCACATAATATTACTTTGTCAAATACTAATTATGGTTGACAGTCATCTAATTTTACTTTAACTTGATAGTATAGGAATTTCCTTTTTGGACGCTGATAAATACAGATTAAAAAAGTAATCAGAAAACAAGTTCAAGGTTCAAAGTCTAATATTTTTTATTTATCTTGTTTATCTGCGAAAATCTGCGTCCTAATTAACTTGAAAACAAAGTTCAAAAGAGCTGATAGGGAAACCAAAATATAGCCCGTGGCTTAATTTAAAAGAGAAGATTTTCTATGAAGATTCTTGTTCATATCTGTTGTGCTCCCTGTGCTGTTTATCCTTTTTATAAATTAAAGCATGATTTTGAAGAGGTAATGGGTTTTTGGTATAATCCTAATATTCATCCTTTCTTAGAGTACCAGAGACGATTAGAAGCAGTAAAGGTTTGGGCTGAAAAGGAGGAAATGAGAGTTATTTATCAGGATGAGTATGACATAAAAAAATTTCTTCGCCAGGTAGTATATCGAGAGTCACAGCGGTGTCTTTTCTGCTACTATGAGCGCCTGGAAAAAACAGCCATCTTTGCTCGTCGAGGTAAATTTGACTACTTTAGCTCTACCCTCTTCTTATCTCCTCACCAGGATCAAGAATTACTTAAAACCGTAATAGAGGCAATAAGTAAGGAGTATGGAGTTAAGCCATATTTAGAAAGAATAGAAGGAGGATGGCGAAAGGGCATAGAACTTTCCAAGAAGATGAAGTTATACCGTCAAGAATATTGTGGCTGTATTTACAGCGAGGAAGAAAGATATAGAAAAAAATACCAGGAGAAGAGAAATAGATAGAGACACTATTATTGCTTCTGCCAATAGAATAACCATTAAAGTAGGCAGTAGTCTTTTGCTAAAGGAAAAGGGGGACCTCGATCTCCATTTTTTGGAAAGATTGAGCCAGAATATTGCTAATTTAATTAGTGAAGGCAAAGAGGTTATTTTGGTTAGTTCAGGAGCTATTGGCTTAGGCAGGCAGGAACTCAATATAAGAAAAAGAAGCAACAGTATCTCCTTCAAACAGACTCTGGCCAGCATAGGGCAGGCCCGTTTGATGAATGTTTATTATCGGCTTTTTCAACAATATAATCTTTTAGTGGGTCAAATACTTTTAAGTGGAGTTGACCTTTCTCGGCGTTCTTCCTATCTCAATGCTCGTAACACTTTTCTCACCCTGCTTAAATTTAAGGTTATTCCTATTGTAAACGAAAATGATACTGTGGCTGTGGAAGAGATTAAATTTGGTGACAATGATACCCTTTCTGCCTTGGTAGCTGGATTAATAGATGCAAATCTCCTGATAATTTTCTCCGATATAGAAGGTCTATATACCTCTGACCCCAGGACGAATTCAAAGGCAAAATTAATCAAAGAGGTGGATGATATAGATGAAAAAATAGAGAAAATATCGTTGAGCGCATCAATAGAGGGAAGGGTAGGGGGAATGCAGACCAAAATTAAAGCAGCTAAAATAGCTACTCGCTCTGGCATTCCGGTGATAATAGGAGGAGGAGAGGGAAACTTTTTGGGGAGAATTTTTGCCGGGGAAGAAAGAGGGACCCTCTTCTTGCCTAAAAAAGATGGTCTGACTTCTCGTAAAAAATGGATCGCTTATGCACATCTTCTTGCCGGTACTATTATTATAGACGATGGCGCTAAAAGAGCTTTAATAGTGGAAGGAAAGAGTCTTCTCGCGGCGGGAATAATTGAAATAACAGGAAACTTTGAAGTAGGAGATTCTGTAAGCTTATTAGATATGAATAGTGAGGAGTTTGCCCGAGGTATAGTACATTATTCCTCAAGGGAGCTGAAAAAGATAAAGGGAACAAAAAGCTCACTCATTGAAAAGCAGCTAGGATATAAGTATTACGATGAGGTTGTCCACCGCGACAATCTGGTAATATTGTAGATTATGAAGGGTATCCCATTTCCTTAAATGATTGCTTCTGCCTTCGCCAATTCTTTTTTACTCCTACCCAGAGATCAAGATAGACATGACATCCCAGTCGTTTTTCTATCTCTTTTCGCGCTAAACTGCCAATCTCTTTAATCATTTTCCCTGAGTTACCGATGAGAATACCTTTTTGAGATTTATGCTCTACATAAATAACTACACGAATATAAATTGGCCCTCTTTCCCTCTCTTCAAATTGGCTCACTTTGACCATAGTTGAATAAGGAATTTCTGCTCGGGTAAGGATAAATATTTTTTCTCTAACTAACTCTGATACTAAAATGCGTTCAGGCTGGTCAGTAATAAAGTCACCAGGATAATAAATTGAATGATAGGGAAGGCGTTGGATTATCTCACCCATTAAGATAGAGAGATTGGTTCCTTTCTTGGCAGAGACGGGGATTATACGATCAAAGAGAAAAAGGTCTAAATAGTTTTGTTTTAATGATTCTAGCTGTGATTCCTTGATTTTGTCTATTTTATTAATGATTAAAAAGGCTGGTTTATTTAGTTTTTTCAGCTTTTCTAAAACAAATCTGTCTTCCTCGTAAATAGAAAAAGGTTCTACCATTATAGCTATTATATCTGTGCCCTCTAAACTCTTTAATGCTTCTCCTACTACATGTCTGTCCACCAGTGTCCTGGTTTTATTAAAACTGATTATCCCCGGTGTATCCAAAAAAATTACCTGGGCTTCGTCGAAGGTGACTATTCCCTTAATAATGTTTCGTGTGGTTTGTGGTCGTGGGGAAACAATAGCTATCTTTTCTCCTATCAACTGATTAATCAGAGTTGATTTTCCTACATTCGGCTTGCCTATAACTGTAACAAATCCGGCTTTGAAGTTTTTTTCCATTGTTCATAGTTCATTGTTCATAGTTCATTGAAAAAAACTAAGAACAATGAAAAATGAGGAGAGAGCATCTCCTCATTTTGATCCTCTCTTAATTAGTTCATAGTTTTAGAGTTCATCGAAAAAAACAAGAAAAAACACAAGGTCATAGTTCATCAATACAAAGAATAAACGGTAAACCAGTTGGCTAACGGGCTAGCAGGCCAATAACTACCCACATAGTTTTTTATTTTCCGCTTTCTACTATGCGCTATCCGCTAAACGCTATATGCTGTTTCTTAAAGGATGGGTAGATATTGTTCCAATTCATACGAGGTAACGCGAGAACGATAATTCTCCCACTCTATTCGCTTATTCTCTATGAGCTTAAAAAAGAGAGGCTCACCCAGTGTTTCCTTTAGCCAAACGCTCTCTTCAGCTACTTTTATAGCCTCCCAGAGATTCTCCGGAAGTTGCCCGATACCCTTTCCTTTCCTTTCTTCTGCGCTCATCTTATACACGTTTGTTTTTACAGGTTCCACAATATCATATTTTTTCTCTATCCCTTCCAGTCCTGCTGATAGCGCCACTGCAAAGGAGAGATAAGGATTGCAGGCAGGATCAGGGCTTCTTAATTCCACTCGAGTAGCTATTTCTTTGCCTGGTTTATAAAGAGGAACTCTGATTAGGTCTGAACGGTTTCTCAGTGCCCAGGACAGATATATAGGAGCCTCATACCCGGGCACTAATCTCTTATAAGAATTCACCCATTGATTAGTGATTAGTGTAAATTCAGAAGCATGTCTCAATAAGCCAGCTATATACCTTTTGGCTATTTTCGAAAGGTACCACTCATCTTGAGGATTAAAGAAAGCATTTACTTCACCTTTAAAAAGAGACTGATGAATATGCATACCACTTCCATTTTCCCCAAAAACCGGCTTAGGCATAAAGGTAGCATAAATATTGTTTTTTAAAGCAATCTCTTTGATCATCAAGCGAGCGGTCATAGTATTATCAGCCATATTTAGAGCATCAGTGTATTTCAAATCAATCTCATGTTGGCTAGGAGCTACTTCGTGGTGAGAACATTCAACTTCTATATTCATATTCTTAAGAGTAAGAACTGTCTCTCGACGAAAGTCGCTGGCTACATCTCGTGGCGTGAGATCAAAATATCCTCCTTTATCCAGTCCTTGGGGAGGCACTTGACAAGACTGAAAGTAGAAATACTCTAGTTCCGGTCCTACGTAGAAGGTGTATCCGATATCAGAAGCCCTTTTTAAGTTCCTTTTTAGCACATAGCGTGGATCCTCGGCATAGGGATTTCCATCTGGCTTCAGAATATCACAGAATATCTTCGCCATAACTCCTAACTGATTAGAAGAAGAAGGCATCAAGGAGAAGGTGGAAGGATCAGGCATGGCAATCATATCGCTTTCTTCAATACGAGCAAATCCCTCGATAGAAGAACCATCAAAACCAACTCCTTCTTCTAGTGCCGCTTCAAGCCCTTCTACAGTGATAGCAAAGCTTTTCAGGGATCCTAATATATCAGTGAACCACAGACGAATGAATTCCACTTTTCTCATTTTTACTTCTTCAAGTACCCATTCTTTATTTTTTATCTGCATATTCATACTCTTTCTTAATTTAGTAGGTTGAGCAGTATTAATTATTCTTCCCGTATGTATTCTTCAATAATCTCCTTTTGGATTGTTTCCCTTAACTCTTCATTGAGGGGATAAGCAGTATCTATATATTCTCCATTAGGCAGTTTACGAGAGGGCATAGCTACAAAAGGCCCGTTTTTCCCCTCGATAATTTTCAATCCATGAATACGAAAAGAATCATTAAATGTAATTGTTGCCCAAGCCTTGAATTTTTCCTTACCCTCAACTTTCCTTATTTTAACTTCCGAAATTCTCACTCTAGACCTCCTTAAAACTTCTATCTATAGGTTGGACTAAATAACCCCTTCCCATCCCTTTCAGTTTGCTGAGGATTTCTTGTCCCTTCTGTCTATCTTCTACTATAGCAAAAACAGTAGACCCG
>JAUWRE010000149.1 GCA_030610725.1 Candidatus Aerophobota bacterium
CGAAAGTTCATTCGGCCTTCGGGTTTCTAATCCTTTTAGACCTACTTCTTCCAACATTTTTAATACTTTTTCTTTTATTTGTTTTTCTGAGGAATCCTCAATTAGGCGAAGAGCAAACTCCACATTTTCATAAGCAGTTAAGACCGGGATCAGGTTGTAGTTTTGAAATATAAAACCAATATTATAACGTCTGATCATAGCTAGATCTTTTTTAGAAAGGTCGCTTATCTTACGTCCATTAAGACAAATTTCCCCTTCTGTTGGCGTATCTAAGCAACCGAGCATATTTAAAAGAGTAGTTTTCCCACAACCAGAAGGACCAAAAACAATAGTAAATTCCCCCTCTTCTACAGTCAAGTTAATTCCTCGCAAAGCAGGAACCTCTATTTTACCTTGTTGATAAGATTTTTTTACCTTATTCAGCTCCATTAAAGACATTTGTCTTTTCTCCTCTGTTTTATTTACCTTTGGATAGGGAATGTTTTCAGTTTACCTCCCGACCTAAAACTACAAAAAGCCAAGTAAATATACCCGCTCCAACATTATCCATTGTATCATAATCCTTTTCCGTGGCAATCAGAAATACCTCCTGAGGCATTTCTTGACGAAAGGAGAAAAATCTGCTATTTTATCCTTAGGTAAATACCCAGCGAACTGCGTCATTGCCAGTACAAGCGAAGCAATTTTAAGAGATTGCCACGCCTGCCTTTGGGCAGGATCGCAATGACAACGGGACAAATAGTGCTATCGTGAGAAGCAAGGCAAGTAAGCCAAAGCCCAGAGTGAAGCAAAGGGAAAGCAACCTCACGCTTATTTTTGACAACCTGGCAATAACAGAAAAATAAGGAAAGGAAAAAGTTATGCCTCAAATTAAGAGAGCGCTCATCAGTGTTTTCAATAAAAAGGGAATAGTTGAATTTGCCCGGGGACTGAGCAACTTAGGAATAGAAATTCTCTCCACAGGAGGAACAGCACATGCCCTTCAAAAGGCAGATGTTCCAGTAAGGGATGTGTCTCAATATACTGGGAGTCCCTCTATGCTGGGAGGAAGAGTGAAAACTCTGCATCCCAAGATTCACGGAGCTTTACTTGCCGTAAGAGAAAGCTCTCAGCAGATGGAAGAGGTAAGGAAGCATAATCTGGAACTGATTGATATGGTAGTAATTAACCTCTACCCTTTTTTAGAGGTTACTCAGAAAGAAGGAGTATCCTTGGATACGGCTATAGAAAACATCGACATAGGAGGACCAAGTATGCTTCGCTCAGCAGCCAAAAACTTTTCCTATGTGGCGGCGGTAAGTAACCCTGAACAGTATTCGCAGATTATCAGGGAACTGAAAGAGAATAATTGTTTTCTCAGTAAAGATACCTGCTTTGACCTGGCCGTCAGGGTCTTCCAGGAAGTTAGCGCCTACAATGCTTTTATAGCTCAATACCTGGCAAAACAAAGAAATCAAGAATTCCCAGATATTCTCAATTTAAGTTTTAGAAAGCGCCAAGAGTTGAGATATGGAGAGAATTCTCATCAAAGGGCGGCTTTTTATCAAGAAGAAAAAGAAACCGGCTTATCCGCAGCTGAACAAATATCAGGAAAAGAGCTTTCTTTCAATAATCTGCTAGACTTAGACGCTGCTATAGGTCTGGTCAGCGAATTCGAAGAGCCAACAGCAGTGGTAATAAAACATAATAATCCCTGTGGAGTAGGTTGCGCCTCAAGTTTAACCGATGCTTTTAAAAAAGCGTACAGCGGAGATCCACTCTCAGCCTTTGGCAGTATTATTGGGCTGAATAGAAGAGTAGATATAGCTACTGCTGAGGAGATAGCTTCTCCAGAAAAGAAGTTTATTGAGGCAATAATAGCTCCTGATTATGAGGAGGAAGCCTTAGACATTCTAAAAACCAGACAAAAATGGGGAAAGAATGTGCGAATTCTTAAAATTAACGGATCTTTAGCCAAAAAAGAATGGGATATAAAGAAAATAAAAGGAGGCATTCTGCTGCAAGAACAAGACGAAAAGACCTATACTTCCGAGAGTTTGAAAACAGTTACCCAGAGATTTCCTACAGCAAAGGAGCAAGACGACTTACTATTTGCCTGGTTCGTTTGTAAATGGGTCAAATCTAATGCCATTGTTCTGGCTAAAGATAAGACCGTAGTAGGAGTGGGCGCAGGTCAAATGAGCCGAATAGACGCCTGTCTTCTGGCTCTCAGGAAAGCTGGTGATAGAGCGAAAGGTGCAGTTTTAGCCTCCGATGCCTTAATTCCGTTCCCTGACGTAGTAGAAGAGGCTAGAAAAAGGGGAATAACTGCTCTCATACAGCCAGGAGGAGCTCTGAAAGATAATAAAGTAATTGAGGCGGTCAATGAATACAAAATGGCGATGCTCTTTACTGGAATAAGACACTTCAAGCATTGAAAGGAAATCTTTGTGAATAAATCCTTAAAAGAATCTGACTTTCAGGTCCATAATATTCTGAAAAAAGAAACTATCCGGCAACAAGATACTCTCACCCTAATTCCTTCAGAAAACTATCCCTCTCGAGCTGTACGGGAGGCAGAAGGCTCTATCTTAATTGATAAATACGCTGAGGGCTATCCCGGGAAAAGATACTACCGGGGATGTCAATTTGTAGATGAGATAGAGGAGCTGGCTATTGAACGGGCAAAAAGACTTTTTAAAGGTGAACATGTAAATGTGCAACCACATTCAGGAACGCAGGCCAATATAGCTGTCTATCAGGCTTTACTCAAACCAGGGGATACTATTCTTTCTCTAAATTTATCTCATGGAGGACATCTATCCCATGGCAATAAAGCAACTTTACCCCATACTCATTACCGAATAATTCATTATGGAGTAAATAGAGACTCAGAAATGTTAGACTATGAGGAGATTCGGCGAATAGCCAAAGAACATTATCCTCAGCTAATAGTAGTCGGCGCCAGTGCTTACCCACGCACCATAGATTTTGCTCCCTGGAGAGAGATTGCTGATGAAGTAGAAGCCTATCTTTTAGCTGATGTAGCTCACATCATAGGTTTGATTGCTGCTGGCCTGCATCCTGATCCTGTGCCCTATGCTGATGTAGTTACTACTACCACTCAAAAAACCTTACGTGGTCCGCGCGGGGGAGTGATTATCTGTCAAAAAGAATACGCTTCTTTGATAGATAAAGCCATATTTCCCGCTACACAGGGAGGTCCCTTTATGCATACCATAGCAGCAAAAGCAATATGTTTCAAAGAAGCTATGGAACCTCAATTTAAAGAATATCAGGCACAGGTAATCCTTAATGCCAGGGAATTAGCTAAAACTTTAATGGAGGAAGGATTTCGTCTGGTCTCAGGAGGAACAGATAATCATCTTCTCTTAATTGATTTGTCTAACAAAAACATAACCGGCAAGGAAGCAGCCACTATTCTGGAAGAGGCAGGGATAGTAACTAATAAAAACAGTATCCCTTTTGATACCAAACCTGCCTCTATAACTTCAGGAATAAGACCAGGGACCCCAGCTCTCACTACGCGGGGAATGAAAGAACCTGAAATGAAATTAATCGGGGAATGGATTAGTCAGATATTACAGAACCCGAAGCAGGGAAACATCAGAAAAAAAATCAGAGAAAAGGTGAAGGAACTCTGTGAAAAATTTCCTATTTATGTGAATAGTCCATAGTTGATTGTTCATTGTTCATCGACAAAAACAATGAGAAGGGGATAGAGGTTTATTGTGTGGTCATATAAAGAGGCTTTGCGTTTTATAGATTCCTTTGTCAACTACGAAAGGGAGGAAAATTTCTCCTATGATGGAAGGTTTCTCAACCTTAAAAGGATGGAGCGCCTTCTTGGCCTAATAGGGAATCCTCATCAACAATTAAAAGCTATCCATATCGCCGGGACTA
>JAUWRE010000057.1 GCA_030610725.1 Candidatus Aerophobota bacterium
AGCAGAGTAATAAATTGGCCGCCGTGAGATTGCATATTCACGGTGAAGCCGGGGAGTACCTGGCACCGATTGACCGCCATCGGATTCCCAATCCAGCATGGTTCGAAGATTACAGTGTTGATTACCTACACAAAGGAACTCACAATTGCACCTATATCCCAGGAGAGACCACAATAGACCTACCCCTTGGCAATGTCTATATTGAAATATCCAAAGGTCTTGAAATGAAGCCAGTGCGTAAGGTGGTATCAATTAAGCCATCAACAAAAAAGATAGTAATTAAGATAGATAGAGTATTGCCTTGGCGGGAAAGAGGCTGGGTTAGTGCAGATACTCACGTGCATTTTCTTTCTCCCTCATCTGCACTTCTTGAAGGGGCGGGGGAAGGAGTAAATATAGTAAACCTACTGGCAAGCCAGTGGGGTGAGTTAATGACCAATGTAGGGGACTTTGACGGTAAAACTACGCATGGCTCCAGACAGGTAGGTGGCGATGGTGAATACCTGGTGCGGGTTGGAACTGAAAATAGACAACACGTAATGGGTCACATTTCACTGCTTGGCTATAGAGGCAATATCATTGCGCCTATGACAACCGGTGGCCCAACGGAGTCGGCGCTGGGAGACCCAGTGGGTATTTTACTTACCGAATGGGCGCGGCAATGCAAAAAACAAGAAGGAGTAGTCATACTACCCCACTTTCCCAATCCTCGTTTAGAAAACGCTGCCAGTATTGTAAGCGGTGATATTGACGGAATAGAATTTTGTAGAGGTATTAACCCTTATTCACTTCTAGATTGGTATCGGTATTTAAACTGTGGGTATATGGCAGCGGCTGTCGGTGGAACAGATAAAATGAGTGCGGATGTAGCGATAGGCATGGTACGTACTTACGCTCACATCGGTACGGAAATGGAGTTTACCTACCAGGCATGGATGGACTCTATACGCAAGGCTAACACTTTTGTTACCTGTGGTCCACTTATGGAATTCTCGGTGGAAGGTAAGCCACCCGGATCGCGAATCAAAATGTCCAGTAGCGGAGGAACAGTGAATGTATCCTGGAAAGTTGCCAGTATAATAATGCCAATGACAAAACTAGAACTTATTATTAACGGTGAGATATATGAAAGCAAATCAATTGGGCCAGACAAAGGTGAAGGATACTGGTCAGTTAAAATAAACAAGAGTTCCTGGATAGCTTTACTAATACGTGGTCATTATGCAGATAAGCCCAAACAGGAAGTAATTGCAGCCCATTCCTCTCCAGTTATGATTGATATTGAAGGCTCACCTCTCTTAGCAAAAACTGATGCATTGACCATTCTTGAACAAATAGAGGGTGCATTAGCATATCTGGATAGCGTGGGAACACGAGCTGAGATTAAGGCCTATAAACGTATGCGTCTTATATTAACATCAGCTCACCGAAGTTTACACAACCGGATGCATAAAATCGGATATTACCATAACCACACACCAATAGATGATCATCCAGAACATCACCTTCGCTAAGAAGAATACTATTTTGAGAAGTTCAGTTTTTCCTATATAGAGATCTGATAGAGAAGAAAGCAATCAAGTTTGATAGGAAAACGCTATTTTCAAGCACTGAATCACTCTGATCTTTTCAGTCTTCCTAGCTGAATGACGTGTCAAGGGAAAAGACCTAAAATAACTACGAAAAACTATTATGGTTCAGAGTAGACTGAACTATGTCTTATGGTTAAACTTAGCGAGGGAAGCTAATGTATGCTGAAACCTGCCAACCTTCCTTGCCTGCATCTTTATCTCGTAAAGGTCGATCTTTTTTTACTTAGGTCGTCCTTTAATGGAGGATAAAAAATCCTCTGCCTCATAGCCGAAATTCATCTCATTGGGAAAGCCAAATTTTGTCCTCAGTATCTGCCCAACTCGATGGCAATACTTCCCTGCCAGGGTAATGTTCAAAGGGCAAGGATCTTCCCCAACGATACGAAGATAGTTGTCCTGATATATCTTATTTAAAACTGAGACAGGAAGTTTAATGCCTTGAATTTCGCCTTTTCTCTGTATAATTGAGAAGGACTTATCCAAGCGTTCATCAGTCTCCAAAAAATTTCTCATAACAAATATCTTTGTTATGGTTGTCTCTTTGGGGATATCCTCCCTTTTTCTTATGGCTGTATCATCGCCAAAAACTATGCGATCTTGATAGTTGATGAAAAATCTGCGTGTCTCCTCTGGCTCACGTGAAAAATTGTAGTACATCTCCGAGCCCGGAGTGATATCGAAATTGACATTGGAGTAGGTATCCATTATGGCTGATGCCCGTTTCAAGTTGGCGGAGAGAAAATAAAAGTGAGCAAAGACCACCTTCAGATTGGGGAATCTGCTTAACACCCTCTCTACTCTCTCGTAGAGCTTTTCTTTGGAGGGGTAAGTCCCGTCTGAATAGCTCCAACCCATTGTTTTTGCGGCGGGAGGAATCATCTTCTCGTCCCAGAATTCCTCGGGATCAGCAACATGCCAGAAAATAGGCAATTGCCGTTCCTCTAGCAAGGCAAAAAAACTATTATAGACAGGATCGTCGATACTAAAGGGCATATCCCTGGCCACGCTTGGTTTCGTCTCTAGGAGTTTTATCCCGTCAAAACCTATTTTCGTCATTGTCAGCACTTGCTCAGCTAACGCTTTTTCTATTTCTGGTTTGGAATATTTATCTATATCGGTATAATCTAACCCACCCATGATATAGGTGTCCCGTGGATACATAGCTTTAAAACAAATAGCCTGCGGATTACTGTTGACTTCTTTCAAGCGAGCATAGCTGACGATACCCAGTTTTTCTATGTTAAGGCTACGGAAGAAACCAGAAGTTTGCCTTATCAATGAGATATCCTCGAAGTGAAGATGGCCGTCTATTATCTTTGCATTGATAAATTTACTAAAGTTCGGTTCACGCATTATTTGTTCCTCTATTCATCAGAATCGGTTTAATTTTAAGCTTCATTGGCAACCTCACTTTATGCCTCTGGCTCCTTTCTCCTTCCCATCCAGAGTCCACTATAACTCACTTAATTAAACTTACTAACTTGTACTATAGTATAAAAATTTTTTCGTAAGTGTCAAAGGGCGCGCTTGCCATCCCCAGTTTTTGGATAAAGAACCTGAAAAGAACAAGAACATAGGCATTTTTGAAGTACAAATACTCCTGAAGATAAGAGGCGAAAAGTAGAGAATAAATGTATCTATCCTAGATTTTATTATTGGAAGAGAACACTTACTATGAATGATAAAACAAAAGGAAGGATAATGGACAAATTCTCTTTTATCCTGCCCAAATAGACAGAAAACAACTAAGCTATTCCCTGTTCAGATAGTGGAAGATTTTCCTATCATTTTGTTTTTTCTTTTTGTTCTGGGGACGCTGAGTTTGACAGAATGAAAGGGCTAGCTATAATATTCCTGAAGACTAGTCTATATTTTCGTCTCTTTTATTGGGGAATCCTTGATGAGCAGGAGTGCTGCAAAGGCAGTAAGAAATAAGTTGAAATGACAGGAATAGTTCTTGCTGGAGGGAAAAGCCAGCGGATGGGAGAAGGAAAAGCTTCGCTCAAGATTGGCAGAAAACAGGTTATAGAGCTAATTTTAGAAAAACTAAGAGTTACCTTTGATAATGTGCTTATCGTAGGTAACTCTAATTTTATTTATCCACTTTCCCAGGTGAGAGTGTTAGCCGATGCTATTTTAGGAAAGGGACCGCTGGGAGGAATCTACACAGGACTTTTAAACTCAAAAAGTGAGTATAATTTTTTTTGCGCTTGTGATATGCCATTTTTAAATATAGACTTACTTAAGTTCATAATTTCAGAAATCGATGGTAGTGATGCTGTTATTCCTATGGTGAGAGGTTTTGTTGAGCCTTTGCATGCTATTTATTCTAAAAGATGCCTCCCGGCGATAAAGAATTGTCTGGAGAGTGAGGACTTAAGAATAAAGAGTTTCTTTTCTAAAGTTAAATGTAAGTATATTCCAGAAAATAAGATAAAAAGATACGACCCTTCCCTCCTCTCTTTTTTTAACTTAAATACCCCCGAGACAGTAGAATTAATAAAAGGTTTGTGGCCAAGCCTGCATTAGAATAAGGAAAAAGAGTTATGTCAGAAAATAACGCAGAAAACAAGACTGTTTTTAGTAGAATGGGCAAGAGATGGAGAAAAAGTATAGACAGAGTTAAGGAATATGAGATTAGAGAAGATGAGCAAACAATAGACAGAGAATTTGTTCCATCTTTCCTCTTTAGCTTTGAATACCAGAAAGCGCAAGAGCTAAAAGAAAGACTGCTGGAAAAGTATAAAGGGGTGCTGCTAGAGGAGGCAATTCAGGGAGAAAGGTTGAAGACAGGAGAGGGTAGTTGTTATCATATAGAAAATCAGGAAAAAATAGAGATAAACATTATTAATCCAGAAAAGGTAAAAGAGAAGATTCTCTCCAACTTGAAATTGATTTATGGGATAGGAGGAGCAAGAGAGTATTTCCTGAAAAAAGAAGGATACAGGACAATTGAGGACCTTAAGCGACATCCCCGCTTTGGTCCAGAGAGTACCAGGTTTCTGCAGACTATTAATAATAGTAGGAGTGAAGTCATTAATTGGATTGGAAGGTGGTTTCCTAAATCTCATCCTTTAATGCTCTGCGCCTCAGGTCTCTGGAAAAAAGAGGATTTTATTATCCTAGATATAGAAACAATGGGCTTCTTTAGCAGGCCAATTATATTGTTGGGTGTAGCGCAAGTATCTGCTAATCATATATCAACGCATCAGTATTTCTTAGAGAACATCAAGGAAGAAGTAGCGGCTCTAAGAGGGTTTCTCTCCCATATAAATAAGAATAACGTCTTCTTAACTTTCAATGGACGTACTTTCGATATACCCTACATAGAGGAAAGATTAGCTTATTATAGAATGAAAGGTGAGCTTGCGAATCCGCATTTTGATATACTTCATTTCTCTCGACGAGCCTGGAAGAAAGAGCTGCCCAATTGCAGATTAACTACTTTAGAAAAGTATCTATTTGGCATAGAAAGAAAAGATGATGTGCCCAGTGCCCTGGTTCCAGAATTCTATGAGACATATCTCAGGAGCAAAAATATAGGTCCTTTAATTCCCATAATCGAGCATAACCAACAGGATTTAATCACCCTTGCCAATATTTTTTCCAGGCTACATAAAGAATGGCAATAAAAATAGAAGAAGTAATAAACTCTCTTAAGAAGAGCCTTCGTCATCGGGAGCGAGTGGAGCATGTAGAAATTTTATCCTCACGAGATCCCATCTATGGAAAACTGAGGAAAGATTTCCCTGCTAATATCAGGAATTATCTTTCAGCAAAAGCTATCAAGCTCTATAAACACCAATCTGAAGCTATAGAAAATCTAAGAGCAGGAAAGAATATTATTATCACTACCCCAACCGCCTCGGGGAAAACACTTGCTTTTAACCTTCCTGTTTTTGAAAGATTACATCAGGATAAAGAGGCTACTGCCCTTTATCTATATCCTAGTAAGGCTCTTTCCCAGGACCAACTAAAAGTGATAAAAGAGCTGGAAACCATAGGCAGGATAGAAACTAATTCTGCTATCTATGATGGGGATACACCCTCCTATAAAAGGCAAAGAATCAGAGACAGCTCAAGAATAATAATAAGTAATCCTTATGAGCTTCATCAGATTCTACCCTGGCATTACCGCTGGCAGAAATTCTTGAGAAACTTGAATTTTGTAGTCATAGATGAGGCACACCGATATAGAGGTATCTTTGGCTCAAGTGTAGCATTTTTGATAAGAAGACTGCAAAGGATATGTAAATTTTATGGTTCCTCTCCTCAGTTTATCTTATCTACAGCTACCCTGGCCAATCCACTTGAGTTTAGTGAAAAGCTAACGGGACTTGACTTTGAGCTAATTTCTTCTGATGGCTCACCTAAGGGTAAGAAGTATTTCATCTTCTATAATCCTTATTTTGACGGCATAGGTACCCTTTCTACCCACCGGGAGAGCATGGATTTATTTTTATTCTTTATAAAAAAGAATCTACAGACTTTGTGTTTTGCTCTTTCCAGAAAAATGGCAGAATCGATTGCCTCACAATCAAAGAAGAAACTGAAAGAATCAGAAAGACATCTTGCCAGTAAAATTGCTGCCTATAGAGCAGGTTATCTACCGGAAGAGAGAAGGGAGATAGAGAATAGGCTCAAGAAGGGGACCTTGAGAGGCATAACCTCTACTAATGCTTTGGAATTAGGAATAGATGTTGGTTCATTGGATGCGGTGATAATTTCAGGCTATCCGGGGACTATTATCTCAACCTGGCAGCAAGCAGGGAGAGCGGGAAGGGGGATTGAGGAGTCCGTTGCTGTTTTAGTTGCTTTTCAGAATCCCTTGGATCAGTACTTTATGAAGCATCCACAGGTATTTTTTGACAAGTCCCATGAAGAGGCGGTAATTGATTTATCTAATCCTTATATAGTATCTGGGCACCTAATGTGTGCTGCATCGGAACTGCCTATTCAATTGGAAGAGGATGGAATATATTGGGAAGAGAATGTGGAGGATATCCTGAAAGCATTGGAAAGAGAGAATTTACTTCAGAAAACACGCCATGGATGGGTCTATTCAGGGAAAGGAAGGGCTGTTGATGCAGTCAGTTTGGACAATATTTCCTCTGAGACTTTCAAAGTTATCGAGCAGGGAAAATTATTAGAGACAATGGACCGAGCACAGGCCTATAGAGAAGCGTATAAAGGGGCAGTTTTGTTGCATCAAGGAGAAACCTACCTGGTAAATGATTTTGATTTAAAGAACTTAGTTATTCAAATTGAAAAGAAAGATGTGGATTA
>JAUWRE010000083.1 GCA_030610725.1 Candidatus Aerophobota bacterium
TTATAATATATCTTCCTAATCTTCATTGGCTGATGTTTTACTAACATCAGTTCTGTTCCACGGTCTTTTGACTATAGATATCAGCCAGTGAATTATTCTCACCAAATCTCCCCTTTTAATTTGTGGGTAAAGGTTAGCCCCTGAGGGGAGAGGGAAGGGGCGAGGGGGTGCTTGCTTGTTTCTCTGATTCCAATTTCTCTATGAATAAAGGAAGAAATTTATGCACATCTTCTACTATGCCAAAGGTAGCAATGTCAAAAATAGGAGCTTCTGCATCCTTATTAATAGCCACAATAATATCGGAAGTTCTCATTCCCACCTGATGTTGAATAGCTCCAGAAATACCGCAAGCTATATAAAGTTTGGGCTGGACGGTCTTTCCTGTCTGGCCTACTTGATGGTAGGAGGGAATCCATCCTGCATCTACCACTGCCCGGGAAGCTCCCACCGCTCCTCCCAGAAGCTCAGCTAGTTTTTCAATTAAGGAAAAATTCTCTGCTTTTCCTAACCCTCGCCCTCCAGAAACAATAATCTCTGCTTCCTGTAAGTCTGCCACTTCCCCTTCTTCTTTAATTATATTAAGGATACTCACTAAGTCATCCTTTTCATCTAGACGAGGTTCTATTTCTATTATTTCTATGTCCTTACCGCTGACCGGCTTTGCTCTTCTCATCACCTTAGGTCTCACTGTAGATATTTGCGGACGATGGTAAGGCGATATTATGCTAGCCATAATATTCCCTCCTAAGGCCGGCCGTGTTTGAATCAGATTTCTGCTTTCCCCGTCTATTTCAAGACCTGTGCAGTCGGCAGTTAAGCCCGTCTTAAGACGAGTAGCCAGGCGAGGAGCAAAATCTCTTCCCAGGCTAGTTGCTCCTATTAAAATAATTTCAGGACATTCTCGCTTCACCAGGTCTGTCATAGCCTGGGTATATAGGCTGGTTTTATATGATTTAAGAAAAGGACTCTGCACCTGATAAATTTTTTCCAGGTCATATTGTAGCAATTCCTTAACTTTCTCTTTTAAGTTACTTCCCAATAGAATCACCGATAGACTCTCCCCCAGCTCATCAGCCAGTCCCCTTCCTGCCCCAAGAAGTTCGTAAGTTACTGGCATAATCTCCCCATCTCGCTGTTCGGCAAATACCCATACTCCCCGAAAGGAAGACAAATCTATCTTTTTCTCTTCTCTTTCCAGCAAGATAGCCTCAAGAGGACAAGCCTCCAGGCAGGCACCACAGAAAGTGCAACCTTCCATTATCTTTGCTTTTTTATCCTCAACCGTAATAAGAGAAAAAGGGCAGCTGGGGATACATTTCTTACAACCGGTGCACTTATCAATCAAGATTTCAATTTTTGCCATTTATTTCTCCTACAAAGAATTAGAATTGGATTGAGCTATTTTCATTGCTCACACCAGAAAAAGTTTCTCTAGTTTCGGGAGTGCGTTGAGCATCTCCTGGATAAGTACGCTTCCAGACGCAATACGATATACGCAATACGATATACGCAATCTGATATAGGGATAGCGCTCGTCCAACTTTTAGACTATCTTTCTCTTCTTTATCTCCCTAATCAATCTATCTGCCACCTCAGAAATCTCCCCTGAAAGAATTTCTCCCTTTCCAGGAGGCTGAGGAGTAAAAATTTTAATTACCTGAGTAGGAGAACCATCCGCTCCTACTCTTTTTCTTTCTACTGACAAATCATGGCAACTCCAAATGGGTATCTCTTCCTTTTTT
Organism: Candidatus Aerophobota bacterium; assembly: GCA_030610725.1. Lineage (GTDB taxonomy): Bacteria > Aerophobota > Aerophobia > Aerophobales > AE-B3A > AE-B3A. The sequence continues at coordinate 1,743 of JAUWRE010000083.1, forward strand.
GCCTTGAGAAGGCCCCTAAGAGAAGGATAGCGAGGCTCATTTATATCTTTAGTTACTGTAACCAGACAAGGAAGAGAGGTCTCTACCACTTCAAAAGAATCCTCCAGAACCCGCTCTGCCCTTACCTTATTATCATTAACCTCTAACTTCCTGATATAGGTTAGCTGAGGTATACTAAGCCATTCCGCAATCCCCGGCCCTACCTGAGCTGTATCTCCATCAATCGCTTGCTTTCCAGAAAGAATTAAGTCAAACTCTCCTATTTTTTTAATGGCCACAGCCAAAACATAGGAAGTAGCCAGGGTGTCTGCTCCAGCAAAGGCCTTATCTGAAAGAAGAATAGCTCTATCCACCCCCATAGCCAGGGTCTTTCTTAAAGCTTCCTCTGCTTGTGGAGGGCCCATAGATAGGGCTGTTACCTTTCCACCTTTTCTTTCTCTCAGCCGCAAAGCTTCCTCAACAGCGTTTTCATCAAAGGGATTTATTATACTGGATACTCCTTCCCTCTTCAAAGTATTAGTGGCTGGATTTATCTTTACTTTCCCTAACTCCTCTGTGTCTGGAACCTGCTTGATACAAACAATAATCCGCATGCTTTATTCCTTCAAGATAAAATTAGCGATAACTCCTCTCTGAATCTCAGAAGTTCCCTCAATTATTTCAAAGAGTTTTGCCTCCCGCATATAACGTTCTACTGGATAATCTTTGGTATAACCATATCCGCCAAAAACTTGAACAGCTTTGGTAGCCACCTTCATAGCCACCTCAGAGGCATAGAGTTTACCCATCGAAGAAATCTTCTCAAAGGGTTCATTCTGGTCTAAAAGCCAGGCTGCCCGATATAGAAGGTATTTAGCTGTCTCTATCCCCGTAGCCATATCGGCCAGAATATGTTGAATGGCCTGAAAACTGGAGATGGACCTACCAAACTGCACTCGCTCCTTAGAATACTCTCTGGCTTTTTCAAAGGCAGCCTCAGCTACCCCCAGGGCTCCAATGCCCACTCCTATTCTCCCTGCCGCGAAGGTACGCATAGCCACCCTGAACCCTCTTTTTTCCTTGTGCAAAAGATTCTCACTGGGAATCCGGCAATTATCGAAGATTAGCTCTACATTAGGCAAAGCACTCAGTCCCATTTTATCAAAATGCTGCCCGAAGGTAAATCCGGGATTTCCTTTTTCTACAATGAAAGCGGTTAAACCGCGTGGTCCCCTGGCTCTATCCATATTAGCAATGATAATATAGGTACCAGCTACCTCTCCATTAGTAATGAAGATTTTGGTTCCGTCAAGGACATAAGAATCCTTCTCTTTTATCGCAGTCGTCTGGACATTCCCTGCATCCGAACCTGCTTCCGGTTCAGTAAGAGCAAATGCACCCAGCGTTTCACCTTTAGCCAAAGGAGGAAGATACTTCTTTTTTTGTTCTTCATTACCAAACTGGAGAAGAGGATAGGTACATAACAGGTTAGTTCCGAAAATTAAACCAGTGGTAGTGCAAGCTCGAGAGATTCTTTCTGAAACCAGGGTCCAGGTAAGATAATCCATTCCCAATCCCCCGTATTTTTCAGGGATAGTAATGCCGAATAGGTCAAGCTCAGTCAACTTCTTAATATTTTCAGCAGGGAACTCTCCCTTAGCAGAAATCTCATCTGCTCGGGGGGCAAATTCTTTCTCACTCACCTCATCCACTAATTCTAAAATCATTTTCTGGTCGTCATTCAGGGCAAAATCCACTTTTTCCTCCTTAGCTTAAGAATTTCATATTGTCCCCAGCAGTCTCAAAAGAATAGCTTTTTCTCCATGAAGTCGATTCTCTGCCTGTTCAAATATAATAGAATGGGAACTCTCTATCACTGCCCTGGTTATTTCATATCCTTCATGAATAGGCATGTCATGCATAATGAGAATATCCTTACCCTTCAATAGACTCTCATTCAACTGATAAGGCTTGAGCTTCTTTATTCTCATCTCTTTCTCTTTTTTAAATTTAGGGTCGAGGAAAAGCTCCATATCTACCCAGGTGTCAGTATAGATAATATCTGCCTCATCAATTGCCTTTTCTATATCCAGGGTAGCTTGATACAGTCCACTCTTTTCTGCCTCTTTTATGAGCTCCTTATCCACACTTGGCTCATGGATTATGGGAGTTACCACAGTAATCTTCATACCTACCTTAGTGCAACCATTAATTAAAGAATTGCAGACGTTGTTCTGCACTCCTACGTATACCAGCTTCAACCCCTCCAATCTACCTTTTTTCTCCTTAATAGTCATTAAATCAGCCAAAGCCTGACAGGGATGATACTTCTCTGTACAGCCATTTATTACCGGAACTCTTGAGGCTCTGGCTGTTTTCTCTAAATCTATATGTTTGAAAAGGCGAGCCATAATAATGTCTATATTCCGGGAAAGATATTTTATTTCATCTTTTATTTCAGCTAAAGTGAAATTGGTGGTTCTCCAATCCAGATAAATAGCATGCCCTCCTAGCTGGGTCATTGCTACCTCAAAAGAAACACGTGTTCTAGTAGAGGTTTTTTGAAAAAGCATAGCCAGAGTTTGTCTTTCCAGAAGGTTAACGTATTTCTCTGGACTCTCTTTAATAGCAATCGCTTTATCTATTATGTCTATTAAGTCTTCTCCGGACCAACCCTTAAGGGTCAATAGATTCCGATTGTTCATCTCTTCGTCCTTTTGTTCGATTCTCGATCCTTGATACTAGATTCTCGTCTTCGCTTCATTCCTTATCCTTTGTCTTTCGTCTTTCTTCTTTTGCGAGCATCGAGGATCCAGGATCGAACATCCAGAACTCAGACTCCTTCCTTCTTCTTTTTGAGCAACGAATCTCTATTCACCATTCACAAATTCGTTTCATTTTACAAAAATGATTTTAATAATTATAATAGAAAAAATTGGGAGGCTAACCACAAAAAGCAAATGACTGAAAAAGTCACACTGCGGGTAGCAGCTAAAATTAATCTTTACTTGAATATATTGGGAAAACGCAATGACGGTTACCATGAAATTGAATCCGTAATGCAATCAATAAGCTTATATGATAGACTTACCTTGAGACCTTTAAAGCAAGGAATTAGAATTTTGTCTAATGACTCTGATATTCCTGCAAATAGAGAAAACATTTGTTATAAGACGGCGAAATTATTTTTGCAAAAGACGAATTTGAACAAAGGCTTACAGATAGAAATTCACAAGGCTATTCCCGTAAAAGCGGGATTGGGAGGAGGTAGCGCTGATGCTGCAGCTACTTTATGGGGAATGAATAGGCTTTTTCAGTCAGATATCCTACTCTCCGACCTTAAGGAATGGGCTGGTTCACTGGGAGCCGACATTCCTTTTTGTCTGCAAGGAGGAACGTCTCTAGTACGAGGTAAGGGAGAAGTTCTTATTCCTCTTCCTCCTCTGAAAAATGGATGGTTGGTTCTGTTAGACCCAACCGTTCCTATTTCTACTGCCTGGGTATATGAAAGAGTGAGAATTGGATTGACAAAGAAAAAATTAAGTGCTAGACTTCTGGCAAAATCAATTAGAAAACAGGGTTTACTTGGAATGAGCAATTCTCTATATAATAAATTAGAGGAGGTGGTTTTAGAGAGGTTTCCCCTGGTAGGATCGGTTAAAGAGAAAATGAACGAGGCGGGAGCGAGAGGAGCTTTGATGACAGGAAGCGGCTCTACTGTTTTTGCTATAGTAGAAGATAGACAGAAGGGGCAAGAAATCCTCAGCAAACTGAAAGGGATGGGAAGGGGTTATTTAGTCCAACCTATAGATAGAAGTCTTAAGGAGGTCTAGAGTGAGAATTTCGGAAGTTAAAATAAGGAAAGTTGAGGGTAAGGAAAAATTCAAGGCCTGGGCAACAAT
>JAUWRE010000116.1 GCA_030610725.1 Candidatus Aerophobota bacterium
TCTACATTTTATACGAGCCCGACTATCTACATAACGCTGCAAAATCCTTACATTTAGATAGTCCAGTGATGTTGAACGACAAAAATCACAGCTCTTTTTTCTTCTAAGTACTGGTCTTGGTCTCACACATCTCTCCTTTAATTATAAAAATTTACATCTGCACTGAAGGAGTGTCGTTTTCCTTTTCTTCTTCAACCAGAGGAACTCTATCTATTTCATTATGAGTTTCTTCTTCCGAAATTTGCGAGGGAAACTGCTTCTTTAGTCTCTGTAGAAAATCAACTCTTCGAGCAACTACTTCTGTAACCCATTTTTTTATTCCATCTTTATCTTCATAGTTGCGCACCTGGAGTCTTCCCTCTACAGCTACCTGACTTCCCTTCATTAGATATTCTGAGCAGGTTTCGGCTCTTTTCCGCCACACTACAACAGGCACAAAATCTGCTTCTCGTTCGCCCTGTCGGTTAACAAATGGACGATTGACAGCTATGGTAAAGCTAGTTACGGGTGTTCCATCAGGAGTATAGCGAAGTTCAGGATCTCGGGCGAGATTTCCTATCAAGACTACCTGGTTCAATCCGCTCATCCTTTTTCCCTCCTTTGTCTTTGTTTTTTAGGTGTATTTCTTGTCTTGTCAGCATTGCTCTTATAATATCTCTCTTTTTGATGAGGAATTGGTGAATTCCATCAACTTTAGAGGCATCTACTTCAAAAATTATAGATACAAAAAATCCCTTATTTGTTTTGTCTACCTCGAAAGCAAACTTCTGTATCCCACTCTCCACATTTTCTATTTTTCCATTTTGGCTGACAACAAAATCCTGCACCTCTTTCACAGTTGAGTTTTTTTCTTCTTCCTCTAATTCTGGTCTCAGAGCAAATGTTGCTCTATACAAGGACATTTCAGAAGACCCCCCTTTCTTAATCGTATATGGTATATCGTATATAGTATCTTAACTCTTTAAATCCCAAATTACAAGTACCAAACTCTAAACAAATTCAAAATTCAAATATCTAAATTCAAAAATGTTTCCTTTAAGATTGAAACAAAGGTTTTCTTAAGTTCAATTGTCCCTTTAATAAGTTTCTATTCTTTTCTAAACTGTATTGTTTGGAACTTTGGATTTTGGTTATCTACTAAACCTAAAATGGATTACATCTCCATCTTCCACTAGATAATCTCTCCCTTCTATTCTTACTTTTCCTTTTTCTCTTGCTTGTTTTATAGATCCTGCTTCTAAGAGTTCAGATACTGGTATTATGTCGCTTTTAATATATCCTTTTTCCATATCTGAATGAACTTTACCTGCTGCTTGAGAAGCAGTAATTCCCCTTTCTACAGGCCAGGCTTTCGCCTCTTTTCCCCCGCTAACTGTAAAAAAGGTTATTAGATTAAGCTTTCTATAAACTTCCTTTATTAATCTATCTATACCTGTCTCTCTTATCTTTAACTCCTCCAGAAACTCCATTCTTTCTTCTTGAGAAATATCCTCTAGCTCTAATTCCAACTGAGCGCATATCTCTATTATCTCCATTCTCTCTGTCGAGGCATACTCTCTTAGTCTTCGCAGCAAAGGAGAAGGAGATGTTAAATCACTCTCATCTATGTTAGCTATGTAAAGAAGAGGCTTAAAACTTAAAAAACCCTCTTTGTCTAACTCGTACCCCTCTTTGTCTGTAAAAGGAACATTTCTTAGGGAATTTCCTTTCTCAAACTCAGCTTTAGCCTTTTCTAAAATATCTAATCTTTCCTTATCTCTGGTGGATTTCGATATTCCTGACTGAACTGCCTTTGCCAACTTTCGGCCTACTATTTCCAGGTCTGCCAGAAGTAACTCCAGCTCTATTATCTGAATATCCCTTATCGGATCTATATTCCCCTCGCAATGAGCTATTTCTTCTCCCTGGAAACATCTCACTACTTCAGCAAGAACATTTATACTCCTTATTCTGGATAAAAATTCATTCCCCAGACCTTCACCTTGATGAGCGCCTTTTACTAAGCCGGCTACGTCTATAAATTGCACTACCGCTGGAGTAATAATATCGGTATTTGTCACTCTGGCCAAGCATTCCAATCGATTATCGGGAATAGAAACTGTCCCTACATTAGGAGAAATAGTGGAAAACGGAAAACTGGCTATCTGAGCCTTCCCTCCGGTAAGGACATTAAAAAGGGTAGATTTACCCACATTGGGCAATCCTATTATTCCGCTACAGACAGTAGCCAAAAAACTATCCTTGTTTCACTCCTCAAGATAATCTCCTTGTGTATTTGCTCTAAGACTGTCTAGTAATTCTAGATAACCCCTGAGTCCTCTCTCTTCTGCTGGAGCCCTTAGTCTGCTCAAAGACCTTTCTTGAATCTGTCTGATTCTCTCCCGGCTAACTCCATATTTCTTTCCGATTTCCCGCAAGGAATAATCTCTTTGTTCTAAACCAAATCTTAACTTCAATATCTCCAATTCACGGGTATTCTTTACCACTTTTTCTAATAGCTTCCTAACTTCCTTTCTAAGCATTCCTAAGGTAAGTCTATAGGCAGGAGAAGGAACGGTAGAATCGGGAATGAAATCGATCATTGTTGCATCTCCATCCTCTCCTACTGGTTTATCAAAAGATACGGTACCCTGACTTATTCCTAAAGCTTCTCTAATTTTTTGAGGAGAGAGTTCAGCCCTTTTAGCAATTTCCTCCGGGGTTGGTTCTCTATCCAGCTCCTGTTCTAGTTTCCTGGAGACTTTACTCAATTTCCTTAATAAATGAACTATATGTATGGGGAGGCGGATGGTTCTTGATTGGTCAGCAATAGCCCTGGATAGTGACTGACGAATCCACCAACTAGCATAAGTACTGAAACGTTTATTGCATTTATAGTCAAACTTGTCCACCGCTCTGGAGAGGCCGATATTCCCTTCCTGGATGAGGTCAGAGAAGGAAACTCCTCTTTTTGTATATTTCTTGGCAAAACTCACCACAAGGCGGAGGTTAGCTTCTATCATTCTTTTCCTATTTACCCCGTATTCATTTCTTGCCTTTTCTAGTTCCTCTAAAGTCTCTTGTATTCTTTCCCTACTACGGGAAGACTCTATTGTATCTAGCTGTTTTTTCTTTTGCTGCAAATGGTCAAAAACTTCCTTTAACTCATCTAGTCTGTGGTCAGTAATATCTAGAATTTTCTTTTCTTTTTCTGCCTTGCCGAATAACTCAAATAGCTCAGAGTTTTTCTGGATAAGATCAATAGTCTTTTCCAGAAGCCTCATTATTTTTTCTTTTTCCTCCTGGATTCTCTTAGCTACTTTTCTCTCTTCCTCTTGACTGAGAAGGGGAGTTTTTCCTATTTCCTCCAGATAATCTTCTACCGTATTTAGAGATAGACTTCGTTCCTCGTCTATTTCTCCCTCTATAATCTCTTTTGTATATTCTACCCGCATCTCTTTATCCTGCTGTTTGCATCAATTCAAGTTTCTTAAAATTATGGATAAAATAAGAATCTGGCATCTTTATCTGGCCCTGATAGGAAAGATATGTTCTTAAAACTACCTCAGTTTCTTTCACTATCTCCTTATTTATTTTTTCTCCAGATATTTCCTCTAACTTCAAAAAAAGAAGGCGTCTCATCAATAGAAAAGCTTCTCGGGAAAGGCTTACTCTGTTTCCGTCTATGCTTTTACAATTCTGGCAGAGAAGTCCTCCTAATTTTAAACTAAAATAGAAATAATTGGTTGAACTTGCCTTCTTTCCACAGTTAATACATCCTTTTAGGTATGGTTGATAACCCAGGATGTTCAGCAATTTTAACTGAAAACTTTCTATCAAAAGATCAAGCGAACACTTAGAAATACTCTCCATGAGAAAAAGACTCTTTAATAATATTCGAAAAAGCGAAGATTCAGATTCTCCTTCTTCTGTAAGTTTATCAATCAATTCAATTAAATAACAGACGTAAGCAAATCTAACTAAGTCTTTTTTGATTCCTAAGAATTGATACTTAGCTACGCATTCGCTTACAACATCCAAGCTTCCCTTTCTATTCTTGTAAATCAACAAACTATTATAAGAAGGGGGTTGAATCACGCCAGCAAATCTACTCTTTATTCTCCGCGCTCCTTTTGCTATCGCTCTTATCTTTCCGTATCGGCGAGAATAAAAAACTACGATCTTATCCTGTTCTCCTAAGTCGTAATCTTTAAGAACAATGGCCTCTGTTTTATATATATTCATTTTTTAAGTACAGTATGATTTAATAGTATGGGAAAATCCTTTTTGAACGCAGATGAATGCAGATTAAAAAAGTAATCAGAAAACAAGTTCAAGGTTCAAAGTCAAATCTTCTTTATTCATCTTGTTTATCTGCGTGGGTCTGCGTCCTAATTAACTTATTTAAATGGCTATACGTATTATAAGCAAAATTGTTCCTATTGTCCAGCAATAGTAAGCGAAGATATGAAGTTTTTTCCCTAGAATAATTTTTCGAAAAATAACAAGGGAAATATAGCCAATAATGGCTGCTACTAAAGCTCCTGCTATCCAGGGAAGTGGCTGAGAA
>JAUWRE010000178.1 GCA_030610725.1 Candidatus Aerophobota bacterium
CCGTTCGTTCGTTGTTTTTTTATCAATGAAGTATGCCCTATAGTTTTGAATTTTTGTTTTTTACTATACACTATACGCTACCCGCTATACGCTGTATTTATCGATGAACTATGAACTAAGAAAGGAGGCAAGATGGAAAGATCGCAAATAGTGACTATGGTTTCCAGGAAGTTAGTTCCCTTTATTCTGCTTTTTGGACTTTATCTTATATCCTATGGCCACCTTTCTCCGGGAGGCGGTTTTCAGGGAGGAGTAGTTCTGGCATCCGGGATAATTCTACTCTTCCTTTCGCACGGATTTACTCTGGTTCAAAAGAGCTTTTCTGAGAGGCGACTCAGTCTGACGGTACTGGTGATGGTCTTTCTTTTTCTTCTTCTCGGTTTGGCAGGCCTTATACTGGGGAAGTCTTTCTTGAGTAATATTTTACTCTTAGGAGAGGCAGGGGATATACCCAGCGCCGGATTTATTCTTCTGCTTGATATGATTATTGGTCTGAATGTGGGAGCAGGGATTACTCTTATCTGTCTTTATTTATTTAGGTCCTGATTTCGTATATCGATACAACCCCTCACCTGTCCGCGTGCGGATACGCACAGGCAGGCTTGTCATTGCGAACGGAGTGAAGCAATCTCGATTACATCGCTCCGGATAAACTCCGCAATCTCAATGAGATCGCCACGGATGCCTTTGGCAACCTCGCGACGCTTCGCGGATTGCCACGCCTGCCTTCAGCAGGCTCGCAATGACAAGAAGGAACGTACTTTACTGAATATTTACTGGCTAAGGAGTCCAATCAGTGTCTTTTTATCTTATTGTAGCCATTTTCGTCGTGGGAATATGGGGTTTGATAGCCAAGGATAACCTTATCAAGAAAATAATAGGACTGAACATCCTCAATAGTGGGGTAGTCCTTTTCTTTGTCTATATAGGGTCTTTTCAGGGCACTACCGCTCCCATAATGGAAAAAGGGATAAAAGATGTGGTAGACCCCATTCCTCAGGCCCTTATGCTTACCGCCATTGTCATTGGAATCTGCCTTACCGCTCTAGCTTTAGCTTTAGTCTTGAAACTCTATCAGAAGTACAAGACTTTAAGTATCTCTCAAATAGAAAAAATGAGCAAAGATGAATAATATACTGATTCTTCTTATAGTCCTGCCTCTTTTAAGTTCTTTCCTTGTTCTTTTGGCAAGCTTCATCTCTCGTTCTTCTCCCGGTAAGATATTTAGCTTAGGAGGAGTTGCTCTTTCTTTAGGTTTGCTTTGCCTGATAGCGCCTGCTATATTTTCCGGTGGAACTTTTAGCTACAGTGTAGGAGGATGGAAAGGGCCTCTGGGAATAACTCTTTATATGGATGGCTTAGCCTGGCTTACCTCTTTAATAGGAACGATTATTGCTTTACTTGCTCTTATCTATACCTCGGGAGAAAAAGATTATCATCCCAGGTTTTATTTCTTTTTTCTATTGCTCATAGTAGGGATGCAGGGAGTTATTCTTACCGATGACATCTTTAATATGTTTGTCTTTTTTGAGATTCTTTCTATCTCTACCTACGTCCTGGTTGCTTATTTTCAGACTGAGAGAGCCATAAGAGCCAGTTTCGATTACCTTCTTTTGAGCAGTCTGGGAGCTGCCTTTTTTTTGTTAGGCATAGGACTTATTTATCAAGCAGGTGGAGTATTGAGTTTAGAAGGGATAAGAGAAGTCGCTATACATTTACAAAGAAATTCGCCTTCTATGTTTAATCTGGCAGTTGTTTGCCTGGTAGTAGGTATCGGTATTAAGGCTGCTTTTATTCCTCTTCACACCTGGCTGCCCAATGCTCATGCCTATGCTCCTACTCCTGTCTCTGCTCTTTTATCAGCGGTGATGATCAAAGTCTCTTTTCTGGCTACCTGGAGAATTATTGATATTTTTCAGGCATTTAGTTTGCAATATCTCCTTATATGGATAGGAGCTTTCACTGCTTTTTTAGCTGTGATTTGGGCTCTGGCTCAAACTGACATTAAGAAAATTCTTGCTTATCACAGCATTTCCCAGATGGGATTTATAGTAGCTTCTTTTGGAGTAGCCTCATCTTTATCTCTCACTGCTTCCTTTTTTCATATAATCAACCACTCTCTTTTCAAGAGCCTGCTTTTTCTTTCGGCTGGCCTGGTTATTTATACTACCGGGATAAGAGATGTGGGTAAATTGTCAGGACTGGGCAGGAAGATACCCCTGGGCTGCTTTGCTTGTTTAGTGGGGTCCCTTTCCATTTCAGGGATACCTCCTTTCAATGGTTTTGCCAGCAAGAATCTTATTTCTCTTTCCTTGCAGAATTATCCTGTAGCCGCCTTTCTTATTCTGTTGGCTAGCGTAGGTACAGTTGCCTCTTTTAGCAAAGTAATGAGGATTTTTGTGGGCAGCTCTGTCGGCGATAGAATAAAGAAGGTTCCGCTAAGCATGACTCTCCCCCTTCTTATTCTCTGTGCATTCTGCCTGGTTTTGGGTATTTTCCCCTCCTGGGGAGCGGGAGGGATATCTCGCCTCATAGTACCTGGGTCGTTTTCCTTGCCAGGGGTATATACTTTCTGGCAAGTATCTGCCAGTATTCTTATTTTAGTTGCGGGAGTTCTTTTTTATCTACTTACTCTTACTTCCTATGGGAAGAGGGTCTTTGGCTACATCAGACAAATGAGATTGGGGCTAAATAATTCTCTATTACTACTCATAATCTGCTTGATATTTTTTGTAATTTTTATACAGCTTTTTTAGAGAAATAGGTGTTTTTGACATTTATTCTTGCTTGGCTTATACTGTGATGTTTTGAATAGTTGGTAGTTATGAACTATTAACAATAAACTAATCAAGGGAGAAATGAATGAAGTTGGAGAATGAGTTGGGGCTTTTTAGCGGCAGAGCCAATCCCGAACTGGCTAATAAAATAGCCAAATATATAGGGATTCCTTTGGGAAAAATGGTGCTCAGTTCCTTTAGTGATAAGGAGATGTATGTTAGGATAAATGAGAATATCAGGGGAAAGGATGTTTTTCTTATCCAACCTACCAGCCCCCCTGCCAACGAGAATTTAATGGAGCTCCT